>NZ_WFVX01000192.1:0-4619 GCF_015491435.1 Thermosulfurimonas sp. | reverse complement strand
CCCCTCAGCATCATCTCCCGCGCCCCTTCGGCCCAGCGTCCCTCCACCCCCCAGAGCGGCCGATCTCCGAGATTCAGAAAAAGAAAGAGGATTACGCCGGCCGCAAGAAGAAGCGCCAGTTTCGTTTCTCTTTTCATTTGGCCCCAAATATAACATGGGTTTTGAGATACCAGGAAAGACCGGCCTTAAGGGCCAGAAGGAAGAGCCCCCAGAGGATCAGGAACCGAAGGGAAAGAGGTCTTTCCCTCCGGAGCCCTACGGTCATAAGGACAAAGGGGGGAAAGAGGGGAAGGATGTAAAGGGGAAGCCGGGATTTGGCCAGAAAAAATACCACCAGGGGAAAGGCATACCACATGGCCACCACCCGGTTAAAAAGCGAGGCCCGGAAGAAATCCGGAAGCCGCGGAAGATCGCGAAAAAAGTAAAGGGCTCCCGGAAGGGCTCCCAGGGTAAGAAGGGGCAAATAAATATAAAAAGGGGCATACCAGGCACTGTTCCGGTGATAATAATTGTGAAAAAGACGTCCGGTAACCTGTTCCTGCAGAAAGATCCGCCAGAATTCGGGAAAACGATTCTGGATATAGATATACCAGGGAAGGGCCACCAGGGAGAAGAGAAGCAATCCCGGGATAAGGCCCCGCCAGTCCTTCCGCGCCACCCATCCGTACCAAAGAAAGGGCACCATAACCGGGAGGGTGGCGGTGCCCTTGGTCATAAAGGCCAAACCCCAGAAGATCCAGCAGAGGAATGACCCCCGGAAGAAGGCCCAGGCGGCAAGCACCTCCCACATCACCAGAAGGGTATCCGGGGTCACGATGTTGGCGGCGGCAAAGGGCGTAAGGGTGAGGGCGTAGAGGAGCCCGGCCAGCCAGCCCGGGTCTCCGAAAAGACGCACCCCTATGGCGGAAAGGGCCGCCGCGGTTATCGCCAGGGCCAAGGCATTGGGGAAACGTGCTCCCCAGGGGTTCTCCCCCAGAAGCTTCTCCCCTGCGGCGACGGCCCAATAGATAAGGGGCGGTTTGGTGAGATGCGGATGCCCCTTAAAGTAAGGGACCAGATATTCACCCCGGTGAAGCATCTCCCGGGCGATCACCGGGTAGCGGTGTTCGTCGCGCCCCATAAAAGGGCGGACCCCCTGAAACCAGAGGCCCAGGAAAAGGGCCAGCGCAAAGACCTTGAGGATATTCTTCGACAAAGGTTAGCACCTCATTCGGAATTGGCTCAACTCTTAAGGATTTTTCTTTGAGGAAAAATGAAAGAAAGCTTAAAATGTTTTAAGCTTTTGGCAAGCTCCGATTAAGAAGGGCCTATTACGGAGGGGTTATGCGGAAGATCCTGGTGGTGGAGGACGATCGGAATCTCCTGGAGTTCATCTCCCGGGGGCTCCGGGAGGCGGGGTTTTCGGTGGAGGAGGCCCCGGACACCTTCACCGCCCTGGAGGTCCTTACCGGAACCGAGGTGGATCTCCTGATCCTGGATCTCATGCTTCCGGACATGGACGGCTTTGATTTCCTGGCCCGGGTGCGCAAACGCTGGCCCCGTCTCCCCATCCTGATCCTGAGTGCCCGAAGCTCGGTGGAGGATCGGGTCCGGGGGCTGGAACTGGGAAGCGACGACTATCTCACCAAGCCCTTCTCCTTTGCCGAACTCCTGGCCCGGGTAAAGGCCCTTCTTCGTCGGGCCTCTCCCGCGGCGGAACCCGAGGAGGTGCTGCGGGCCGGGCCCCTCACCATGGACCTCCGGCGGCGGGAGGTGCGCATGGAGGGCCGCCCGGTGGATCTTTCCCCCAAGGAGTTCGCCCTTCTGGAGTATCTCCTGCGCAACCGGGGTCGGGTGCTCACCAAGATCCAGATCCTGGAAAGGATCTGGGGGTATCATTTCTCCCCGGAATCCAATATCGTGGAGGTCTATATCTGTCGCCTGCGGGAAAAACTGGGACTCAAAAAGGGGAAACGACCCACCATCCGCACCATCCGGGAGGTGGGTTATATCCTTACGGATGAAACTTAAACCGACCCTTCGATCGCTGGCCTTTCGTTTAAGCCTTTCTTATGCCCTCCTCTTTTTCATCGGGCTGGTCCTGCTCCTGGCCCTGGTTCATCTCATCCTGAGCCAGCGTCTCCTTCAAAACCAGGATCGCGACCTGCGGGAGGATATCTCCGAGGTCCTTTCCCTTTATCGCGAAAAAGGCCTTCCGGGGCTAAGGGCCCTGGCTATGGCCGAGGTTCAGGAAGAGGGCCCGGAGAATTATTTTTTCCGGCTCCGGGACCCGGAGGGACGGGTAATCTTTACCACCGGCGCGGAACGGTTCTCCCACCTGCCCTGGCCCCGGGAGGAGACCCCCGGCCCCCGTTTCCTCCTCTTCCGCCTTCCCTCCGGGGTGCGGGTGCGAGGGGTGGTCTTTCGGGCCGGGCCCTACCGGGTGGAAATGGCCGTTCCCCTGCGTTTCGAGAGTCGGGCTCTCCGGGAGGTCCACCGGGCCTTTATCTGGGGCGGAGGCCTGGTGCTCCTCCTGAGCCTTCCCCTGGGGTTCCTCCTTTCACGACGTTCCCTGCGCCAGATCCTGGCCATGGAAAAGGTGGCCCGGGAGATCATGGAAAACCGCGACTTTTCGCGCCGGGTCCCCCTCTCCGGGCGTGGAGACGAAGCCGACCGCCTGGCCGAATCGCTGAATGCCCTGCTGCGACAACTGGAGGTCTATCTCCGGGAGCTCCTCCAGATCTCGGACAATCTGGCCCATGACTTCAAAAACCTTCTGGCCCATCTGCGACTTCTGGCCGAAAGGGCTCTGGAAAAAGAGGGAGTGGAACGGGAGGAGTTAATCGTGACCATTCTTTACGAAAGCGACCGTTTCCTGCATCTCCTGGATACCCTGCTTGATCTCTCCGAGGCCGAAACCGGACTCATCCGGCTACACCGGGAACGCTTTCCGGCGAAAGACCTCCTCGCCGAGATCCGCCAGGTCTTCGAACCCCTGGCCGCGGAAAAGGGCCTCCGTTTCGAGGTCTATGAACCGGAAGCCTCTCTCGAACTTACCGGAGACCGGGCCCGGCTCCTTCAGGCTCTCTTCAATCTGGTGGATAATGCCTTTAAATACACCCCTCCGGGAGGACGGGTGGCCATCCGGATGTCCAGGGAGAACGGAAACCTCAGGATCAGTGTGGAGGACACCGGCCCGGGAATCCCCCCGGAGGAGATTCCCCGGATCTTTGAGAGGTTCTATACCGGGAAAAAGACCCGGGGCCGGGGGCTGGGACTGGCCCTGGTGCGGGCCTATGTGGAGGCCCACGGAGGTAAAGTAGAGGTGGAAAGCCGACCCGGACAGGGCTCGGTGTTCTATATAGTACTACCTCAGACATCATCAGTCGAAATACCCCATCCGACAAGAAAAACAGGATTAAAAATTTTTAATTTATTTTCAATTTTTCTCTAATATGTATCGGTTAAAATTTTTCCTAAACTTTTGCATCAAAGGAGGTTGTCATGATAGAGAAAACAAGTCAAAACAAGGGGGTAGGATTCCTGATTGTTTTGCTTATAGGCTTATCAGTTGCCCTAAAAGTTTCATGGGCGAAGCAGAATAAGAAATATAAATCGTTAAACAATGCAACGATAAGAGCAAAAAATTGTCTGCTCCCTGTCTCACTGGAAAATAAAATCGAGAAAAAAGCTGTCCTCAAGAACCTCTACTGTAAACTCAGGGAAAACACCCTGATCATCAAAGGAAAAGTTCACAACCTCTCCCATACCGTACTCTCCGGGGTGGAGGTGGAAGCGGCCCTGGTGGATGCCGGGAATGCGATTCTGGCCCGACAGGATGTCCTTACCGTGCCAGAAATCCTGAGGAGTAAACGGCACAAGTTCGGCTACTTTACCATCAAGCTGCCTTATTCCTCGAAGGCCAGGAAAATTATTCTCAAGATTACCGCCGAGAGACAAGAAGTTGAGGAAGATTAAACTTTTATTCCAATCTCGTCCTGACAGCTAACCATGAAAAAATATTGGAAGTTTTGGATCTTAGTTTTCTTTGTGCTTTCGGGCTGTGCGGTCTATCATCCTTTGCCTCTTGACCGGAAGGCGGAGGAGGCGGTCCTTAAAGGCCCGGATACCGAAGCTCTGGAAATAGAGGTCTCTCGGATAAAACATCCCCTTCTCAAGCCCGTAGAGTTCGATCTAAAGGACGGACTCTCTCCGGATGAGGCCGCCATTTTGGCCGTGGTGGCCAATCCCGAGCTCCGGGCGGTAAGGGACGAAAAGAAGATAGCCTCCGCCCAGTTACTTCAGGCCGGCCTCCTTCCCAACCCTCAGCTTGCGCTAAGCTATGAGGTCCCCACGGCAGGGGTGACTTCCGGAACGGTAAATGCCTACAGTCTTCAGCTTGACTGGGAGATAACCGCCTTACTTACCAGGGGGGCCAGGGTTTCTTCGGCCAGGGCGGAAAAGGCCGCGGTTGATCTCAACGTAGCCTGGAAGGAATGGCAGGTAGCCGAGGCCGCTAAACTTCACGCCTTGCGTCTACTCTGGGCCGAAAGGAAGGTAGCCCTTTTACGAGAGGCCGAACGGGAGCTAAAGAGGAACCTTGCCTTGGTCGAAAGGGCCGTCTCCCTTGGAGAAAAGAC
>NZ_WFVX01000191.1:0-18773 GCF_015491435.1 Thermosulfurimonas sp. | reverse complement strand
GGGGGTGGTCTTTTGCGGGGAAGTGGGGTTGTCCGGGGAGGTGCGCCGGGTGATGGGGCTGGGTCCCCGACTCCGGGAGGCCGCCCGTCTCGGTTTCCGGCAGGCCGTGATCCCCGCGGGGGACGGGGCTGCGGAAGCCGATCTCCAGACCATCAGGATCTCTACCCTCCAGGAGATCCTTCGCCTTTTCTAGTCTTGTCTTGCTTCGGGGAGCCTAGTATGTTTTAAGGAAATTCAGAACAAGAAGGAGGGGTTGTCATGGCGGTCTGTCAGGTGACCGATCAGAACTTCGAGCAGGAGGTGCTCAAGTCCGAGATTCCGGTTTTGGTGGATTTCTGGGCGGCCTGGTGCGGGCCCTGCCGGGCTATTGCTCCGGTGATCGAGGAGCTGGCCGAAGAATACCAGGGTAAGCTCAAGGTGTGCAAACTCAATGTGGACGAAAACCCGGTAACCCCTGGCAGATACGGCATCCGGGCCATTCCCACCCTGATCTTCTTCAAGAACGGCCAGCCGGTGGAAAGTATCACCGGAGCCGTGGCCAAGAGCACCATTGAGGCCGTAATCTCCAAGGTCCTGGCGGCCTGATGAAACGGGGTCTGGATCTGGTTATTGTGGGAGGAGGGCCGGCCGGGCTAACCGCTTATATTTATGCCGCGCGGGCCCGGCTGCGCACCCTTCTGGTGGAGAAGTTTTCTCCCGGAGGCCAGATCCTGAATACCGACCGGGTGGAGAACTATCCCGGTTTCCCGGAGGGTATCTCCGGGGCCGAACTCATGGAAAGATTCCTGGCCCAGGCCCGGAACCTAGGGCTCGAGCCCCTGCTGGACGAGGCCACCGGCCTTACCCAGGACGGCGACCTTTATCTGGTACATCTGGGCAGCGGCGAGACCCTGGTCTCTCCCACCGTGATTGTGGCCACCGGGGCCGGGCCCAAAAGGCTCGGAGTCCCCGGGGAAAGAGAACTCACCGGAAAAGGGGTTTCCTACTGCGCCACCTGCGATGGGCCTTTCTTTCGGGACGAGGTAGTAGCGGTGGTGGGAGGAGGTAACACCGCCGTTCAGGAGAGCGTCTTCCTGACCCGGTTTGCGCGCAAGGTCTATCTCATCCACCGGCGGGATCAGCTCCGGGCCACCCGTATCCTTCAGGAACGGGCCTTTGCGGATCCCAAGATCGAATTCGTATGGAATTCCGTGGTGACCGAGATCCTGGGAGAAGACAAAGTCCAGGGGGTACGGATAAAAAACGTCAGGACCGGCGAGGAACGGGTGCTCGAGGTGGGTGGGGTCTTTATCTTTATCGGGATCCGTCCGCATACCGAATGGCTGGAAGGGGTACTGGCCCTGGATGAAGGAGGGTTCATCATCACCGATGCCGAGATGCGCACCTCTCTTCCCGGAGTCTTTGCCGCCGGGGATGTACGGGCCAAAAGCTGTCGGCAAATCGTCACCGCGGTGGGAGACGGAGCCACCGCCGCCTACATGGCCGAACTCTATCTGCTGGAAAGAAGGACATGAAGCGTCTTTCCCCGATAGTCATCTCCCTGATCCTTCTCTTGGGGCTGTCTTCCTGTGGGACCCACCAGGGCCAGAAAGGGGGGCTCCTTTCCTGGTTCACCCACAAACCCAAACCCCCGGAAGCCAGGCTCCAGCAGCTGGTGGAAAGGGCACGCCGGCACTTTGAAAAGGGCTATTATGAGCTGGCGGAAAAGGATTTCCAGGAGATAAGGGATCGTTACCCGGACAGTCCCTACGCCCTGTGGGCGGAGTTGAAACTGGCGGATTGTAAGTTCTTTTCCGGTCGGTATCTGGAGGCGGTGGTCCTTTACCAGGAATTCGAGAAATTGCATCCCACCAACGAGGCGGTGCCTTACGTAATCTTCCAGATCGGGACCTGTTATTACCGGATGATGCTTTCACCGGATCGGGATCAGACTTACACCCGCAAGGCCATCGAGGCTTACCGGCGGCTCATCGACAACTACCCCGATTCTCCCTATGTCTATGAAGCCAAGCGACGTATTGCCCGGGCCCGGGAACGTCTGGCCGAACACGAATGGTATGTGGCTCGTTTTTACTTCCGTACCGGGCGTTATCGGGCTGCTTATTACCGGCTGCTGTATCTGCTGGATAATTTTCCGGATACCCGCACCGCCTCCCGGGTGCGGGCTCTGGCCCGGGAATATTACCAGAAGGCCCTGGAGGAGACCCGGGCCCTGGCCGAGGGGAAACTCAAGGACTACTGGGGAAACCCTTATCCTTGATCTTCTTCCAGGGCTTCCTCCAGTTCTTTGAGCACTCCCTCCCTCCTTTCCGGTGGAGGCGGGCTTACCTCTTCCTGTTGAAGGGACAGGGTCTCTGGTTCCGTGGGCTCCTCGTGCAGGGGGGGCAGGGGCATCTCCGAGGGCTGAGGAGTTTCTGGAGCCCCGATGAAGGGGGGTGGTTTGATCAGGGTGTCTTTGAGGAAGATTTCATTCGTACTAAACTTGTAGAAGGGGCCCAGGGCCTCCACCAGGGCGCTGAGGTCTTCCCCGCAACGCGGACAGCGGGTGTTGCCTTCGTAGGTGATGAGTTTACATTTAGGGCACCGCATAAAACCTCCTTCCTTTTTGAGGGAATTATACTATAAATCGACAGGCAGGGAAAAATGAGACGTTATCTGGGGATATGGATCCTATTGCTGGGTCTTGCGGCCTGTACCTCCGGGCCGGGGGTTAATCTGGCTTCCAAGGCCTGTATGGTCCACAAGGGCCTTTCCACCCGGCAGGAGGTGGAGAGGTATCTGGGCCCTCCCGCCCGGGTGGAAAGGCTTCCGGACGGACGGGAAATATGGATCTATTATCATTTACAGGAGGATGCCCTGGCCCGTATCCCCGGGCTGGGGGAGAAGTGGGGGCGGAAAGAGGTGGAGGTTTTGCGGATCACCTTTTCCGGAGACCAGGTGGTGGACTGCATCTATTATGTAACCAGGCCTTCCTCATGAACCCCTATCTTCCGGACAAGGATATCTATCGGCGGGCCCGGGAACGCATGGTGGCCCAGCAGATCGCCGCCCGGGGGATTACCGACCAGCGGGTGCTTGAGGCCATGCGCAAGGTGCCGCGGCATCTCTTTGTGGAAGAGGCTCTCTGGGATCAGGCTTACGCCGACTATCCCCTGCCCATCGGGGAGGGGCAGACCATCTCCCAGCCCTATATCGTGGCCCTGATGACCGAGGCCCTGGAACTCAGGGGAGAAGAGAAGGTGCTCGAGGTGGGGACCGGGTCCGGATACCAGACGGCGATTCTCGCGGAACTGGCCCGATGGGTTTATTCCATCGAAAGGCATCCCCGGCTTCTCGAGCGGGCCCGCCGGGTTCTTGAGGCCCTGGGATATCGGAATATCTTTCTCCGGGTGGGGGATGGAACCAAGGGCTGGCCGGAGGCTGCCCCCTTCGAGGCCATCATCGTTACCGCCGCCGGTCCTAGGGTGCCGGAGCCCCTGCTGGAGCAGCTGGCCGAGGGAGGGCGACTGGTCATGCCGGTGGGAGACGAATATTCGCAGTATCTGGTAAAGGTGGTGAAAAAGGGCGGGACCTTTCACCGGCAGGTCCTGGAGCCGGTGAGATTCGTAAAACTGGTGGGAGAGTATGGATTTTCCGAATAATAGAGTTTACCGTATCGGGGTGATCGGAACCGGGATCGCCGGAAGCGCGGTTTATGAACTGGCCTATCGGGTAGGCCGGCTTCTGGCCGAACGGGGAGCCATCGTATATACCGGCGGGCTGGGCGGAGTGATGGAGGCCGCGGCCCGAGGGGCTCTGGAAGCCGGTGGACTTACCGTGGGTATCCTTCCGGGGCGCAAGGCCGAGGAGGCCAACCCCTATATCCGGATACCGGTGGTCACGGATATGGGGCATGCCCGAAACGTTATCCTGGTGCGTTCCGTACAGGGCCTGATCGCGGTCTCCGGGGGCTACGGCACCCTCTCCGAGATCGCCCTGGCCCTGAAGATGTGGAAGCCGGTGGTGGGGCTGCGCACCTGGCCCGGGATCGAGGGAGTGGTCTATGAGGATTCGCCCGAGGAGGCGGTGAGTAAACTCTTCCTCATCCTGGAAGGGGAGGGATAGCTTCTCAGAAGAGATAAATGATCTCGCCGGAGGAGACCACGCGGGTTTCGGCTCCCCGGAGGAGAAGGCTTCCGTCCGGGAGAATCCTTTCCGCAAGTCCGATAAAAGGCTCGGGGGTGTGATCCAGATCCGGAGCCCAGGCCACACAGCGTCCCGGGGTGTCCGAAAAGCGCCGAAATTCCCGAATCAAAAGGTTTTCCTCCGGAGAATCGTAGGGGTGGAGTCGGCTTTCGATCTCCCGTAACCAACCGTAATAGTGTCGCAGATGATCCAGGAACCTTTCCAGGACTTCGTCCAGGGACAGGGGGCCTCCGTTTAGACGGGAGAGACTTTCCGCCGGGAAGGCCGACGGAGGAGGGTTGTTTACGTTGATGCCTATTCCCACCACCAGCCATTCTCCTCTTTTTTGAATCAGGACCCCGGCTATCTTGCGCCCCTGATGGTGGAGATCGTTGATCCAGCGGACCCGGGCCGGAAGGTCCAGTTTGGCGGCCAGGGCTCCCAGGGCGATCCCGAAAACCAGGGAGAAAAGCCCCCGGGTGGCGGGAAGCAGATCGTCGTAGAGGGTCAGGGCCAGCCAGAGCCCCCCGGTTTCCGCCACCCAGAGGCGTCCGTGTCGCCCGCGGGCCGCGGAGAGCCTTTCCGCGCGGAAAAGCCTCCCGTGGGCGGTGCGAGGTTCGCGACAGGCCAGTTCATAGGCCAGCGGCATCAGACGTTCCACGCTGCGGAAGACCCTGATCTCACGCCCCAGTTCTTCCGCCCGCCTGCGGGGATCTATTGCTCCGGCCATTCCTCCCGGATCCGGGCCAGCACCCGGTCAATGTAGGGAACCTCCTCCGGGGAACACAGCCCCAGGAGGGGATTTCCGGCAGGGACCACCTCCTGCGGATCGAAAAAGATCCGGTAGATGACCGCCGGGGGGCCCTCGTGTCGGATAGGGGTTTCCCGTTTCATGAAGGTCATGATCAGGAGATCCTCCCCGGGATGAACCAGGGCCTTTCCCGGACCGTCCTTGCGTAAACGGGCCTCTATCTCCGGAGAGGGAAGGTAACGGGCCGTTTCCGGAGCCCGGAGCACCTGAAGGGCCTCCTGCAGGATCTCGGAGATGACCTCTTCCTGGCTCAGGGGGTGCCAGATCTCCAGGATCGGTTCCCCGGCCTCCACAAAACGATCCAGAAGATCCTGGCGCAACCGCTGCACCCGGCCGGATACCCGGGATTTTACCGGCTTGAGGTTGCGCTCCCTTTCCAGCAGGAAGAGGATCTCCCCGGGCTGGACCTCACTCCCCTCCTTCACCCGAAAGGAACGCAGATATCCGGTATGCGGGGTTTCGATAGCATACACACAATAAGGATGACTTCGTAATTTCTGAAGGAGCCGATTGATTTTGCGATGGTCGATACCCATGGCTTCTTACCGATAATAAAGGTTACGTCCGCCCATGGTAAGCAGGGCCTCGTAGAGTTTCAGGCGCAGTTCCCGACGATCCCAGACTCCCTGAATATGTCCCCTGCGCAGGGCGTTTTCCGCACTGTGGTAGTCCGGAGGCACCGGCTGACCGGTGGTCTCCAGGATCACCCGGGGACCGGCAAAGCCCAGGCGGGTGGAGCGCAGGGCGAACTGATAGGGAGAACACCCCAGAAAACTGGCTACCGGTCCGGCGTAGGAATTATTGTCATAGACCACGATATAGAGCCCGCCGGAATCGATGTATTCTCTGGCAGCCAGGGTACAGCGGGGCATCTGCACCACCCCCAGGGTTCCCTCGTGGATGCGGATGCCTCCGGTGGTGTGGACCAGGGCCAGAAAAGGTCGCCGGGTAACCCGTGCCCGGTCGCAGGCCCGGATGAATTTTTCCCCCTCCGCCACCCCTACGGTACCCTGCCGGAAATCCGCTATCAACATGGCCACGATGAGGGATATTCCCCCGATCTTGGCCTCAAAGGTGAGCATGGCCGAGTTGCGCCCGGTCTTTTTACGGGCCTCGGCCAGCTTTTCGGCATAACCCTCAAAGTTGAGCGGATTGCCCGAAGAAATCTCCTCGTTGAACTCCCGGATACTTCCCCGGTCGAAGATATTGTTGAGATACCACTGATACTCTAAGGGAAAGTGGTGTCCGCAGTTGGGGCATACCCCGCAGAATTCCCCGTAAAGATCCGGCACCCAGAGGTCCGGACAGCCGTGGGTTTCGGCGTTGGGACAGGTGACCGTGCGATCCTCCAGGGCCAGAGGACTTACATAAATGTCCTCGGGTTCCTCGATCCTTTCGATGGGGGAAACGATGCGAGGGACTTTCTTTTTCCGTCCGGCCACCAGGTTATAGACCGTTTTCACCGGATCGGTTACCGGTTTTAGAAAGGCCGATCCCTCCTGGGTGAATTCCTCGAACATGCGCCGCAGGGCCTTCTGACTCTGCCGGAAGATACCGTGGCGCAATCCGTGGAACATGCGTGTTCCCAGATCCTGCCCCTTTTCCAGATAGGATTGGAGCCGGGATACCCTTCCGCAGATGGCCCAGCGGCTCATTTCGCGGTATTTTCGGGAGCGATTCTCCAGCAGGATCTCCTTTTCGTCCTCGGAGAGTTCCCAGTTGACATAGATGCCGAAGTCCTCCGGCACCTCGGAGCCGTTGCGCCGCGAGAGCACGTATTTACGAAAGGTGCGCAGACTGCGGGTTTGTAGGACCACCTCGTCGGTAGCCCGGATCATCTCGTAGCGCAGACGACGGAAAAAGGCGTAGTCCCGCCGCCGGGCCCCCAGCGGGGGCTCGGGGACGATACGGTCTATGGTGCCCAGACGGAGGTTGTCCTCGGCGGTGAGCCGGAGATTGCGGGCGCAGCGTTCCACCAGCTCCCGCGGGGGGCGGCCGCTTTTGAGCTTGGCCTCGATGGCCGCGGCTCCCTCCGGACTGATCACCGAATAGTAACCCCTGGAGGCCATGAGCCGCATGTCCGCAAGCCCGATGGCCTCGGCCCCTCCCGAACCTCCCTCGGAGATAAAGGCCACCATGGGGACCTTGAGTTTGGCCATGGTGTAAAGGTTGCGTGCGATCTGTTGCGCCGCTCCGGGATAATCCTCGATGGGATAGGCCCCCGGGGTGAAGATGTAAAAATGAATGGGAATACCCTCGGTCTCGGCGATCTTCATGTAACGCAGGGCCTTCTCGTTACCCCAGGGTTTGGCACTCCCTCCCTCGCGGAATTCCTCTCCGTGACCCTTCTCGTGCCCGATGACCATGACCTGATGCAGATAGACCTTGTCTCCCACCCTTCGGGAGATCATGGCCCGGGCCACCACCACCGCCGGGTCGATATTGATTTCTCCCTCTCCCCCCAGTTCGGTGTAACGATCATAGACATTCTCCAGGATATCCAGAAGGGTAAAACGCTGCGGATGACGTACGATCCTTACCACTTCGTAAGGGGTGAGGGTGCGAGCAGCCAGATCCTCAAGCTCTAGGATGCGGCTCCGGAAGCCCGGAAGACGCTTTTCCAGGTCCGCGGACGGACGCTCGTAAAAGTCCCGCCGCAGATCCTCCAGGACCTTCACCAGCTCGGAGATGTTTTCCCAGTCTTCCCCCTTAATGTCCCGGAGATAGACCGCCCTTTCCCACAGATCTGTAAGTTCTCGATAGATCTCACTCATACCGGAAAACGATATACTTCCTTCAATTTTTCCCACAAATAAGAGACGTTGGAGTGCAGAGGGCCTCCTCCGGAGGTGTGCCCTTCCAGGATCATCTCCTCCAGCGCCCGACGGGCTCTTTCCAGGGCCTGGGGGGTATTCTCTCCCCATACGATGAGGAGGGCCAGATTGGGGTCGTATTCGGTGGGAATGGTATAGGGACGATCCTGCGGCACGTGGGTGCGCACGGTGAGCCAGGGATACCGGGGATATTGAAAGCGGGTGATGGTTCCGGAGAGGGGACGAAAGTTTCTCCGGGTATCCTCGGCCACCAGTCGGAGTTCAATGGCTGTTCCCTGAAAGGTGATGTCCCGTTGAGTGTACCCCAGTTTTTCGCCCAGGGCCATCCGGATCTGCTCCCGGATGAGGTTTACGGGCCGCTTGCGGATTCGACTTATACGGGCGGAGATCTCGTTTTCCACCTGGATGCGGGTGTTCACCTCCATGAGATAGGCCCTGCCCTCGGGAGTAACCAGCCATTCCCAGGTCCCCACGCTATCGTATCCCACGGCCTCGGCCATTTTCAGAGAATGATTGACGATTTCTTCCAGGACCCTTTCCGGCGAAAATTCATAGGTGAGATATGCGGGATCAAATCCCGGGGCCAGTTCCACCCGTTTCTGACGCCCGGGGCTCTGGATGGTGCAGTTGCGGGTGCCGAAATGGACCAGTTCTCCGTGCTGGTTTCCCAGGAGCTGGACCTCCAGATGCTGGAAACAGGAGAGCTTGGCCTCGATCACCACTCCTTCGTCGCCGAAGAGTCGCTTGGCATAGGCCCGTACGCGCCGGAAGATGGGACGGACCTCGTCCAGTTCCCGCACCTCCTCGATGCCCATCCCCCCGCCCCCGGCCGAGGCCTTGATGAGCAGGCGGGGTTCGGGTTCTCCGTTCTCGACCAGCCACTGGAAGAGTTCCTCGGCTTTGGCTTCGGCTTCTATTTCGTTGTAAAGGGGTTCGGTGGTTCCGGGTATGACCGGTATCCCCATTTCCCGGGCCAGACGTTTAACGTTGAGTTTGCTCCCCAGATCCCGGATGACCTCCCAGCGGGGGCCCACGAAGATAAGGGGTCTCGATCTTTTGACCACCCGACGGGCAAACCGAAAATCCTCGGCCAGAAATCCGTACCCCGGATGGACGGCGGTGCATCCGGCCTCATCGGCCACGGCCAGGATTTCGTTGGGGTCCCGGTAATCGGCTATCCGGAACTTCCGGCGGGCCCGTCGGACATGGAGACTCTCCTCATCGGCCCGGGTATATACGACCACGTAATCCAGGCCCAGTTCTTCGCAGGCCTCCATGATCCGCAGGGCGATCTCTCCCCTATTGGCGATGAGCAGCCGTTCTTTCATGGAAGCTTTAGGCGCGAAACGGGTCCCGGATCAGGATGTTCTGGTCCCGGGACGGACCGGTGGAGACCATGATCACCGGCACCCCGGTGAAGTCCTCAATAAAACGCAGGTATTCCCGGGCGGCGGTAGGGAGATCGTCCAGACTGCGGCAGTTTGTAAGGTCTTCCTGCCAGCCGCGAAAGCTCCGATAAAGGGGTTTAACCCGGTAGATCTCCGAAACCCGGGCCGGCAGACTGGAGAGTCTTCGTCCCTCCAGCTCATAGGCCTCGCAGAAGCGTATCTCTGTCAGTCCCGAAAGCACATCCAGTTTGGTGATGGCCAGTCCGGAGAGACCGTTGAGCCGGACCGCCTCCCGAAGGATAACCCCGTCCAGCCAGCCGCAGCGACGCGGACGCCCGGTGGTGGAACCGTATTCGCCTCCGCACTCTCGCAGGTGATCCCCGGTGGCATCCCGGAGTTCGGTGGGAAAGGGGCCTTCCCCCACGCGGGTGGTATAGGCCTTGGCGATCCCCAGCACATAGTCGATAGAGGTGGGCCCCACCCCGGCTCCGGCACAGGCGTTCCCGGCCACGGTGTTGGAGGAGGTCACAAAAGGATAGGTCCCGTGGTCTATGTCCAGCTGGGTCCCCTGGGCCCCCTCAAAGAGGATGTTTTTTCCCTCCCGCCGGGCCTGAGCCAGGATCTCGGAAATATTGGCTACATAAGGGGCCAGACGTTCCCCATAACGCAGATAGGTTTCATACACCTCCTCGTAGGAAAGGGGATCGCGCCCCAGATATTTCTGGAGATAAAAATTTTTCTCCTCCAGAATTTCTTTCAATTTCTGGCCGAAAAGTTCCGGATCCAGAAGATCACTCACCCGGATTCCCCGCCGGGCGATCTTGTCCTCGTAGCAGGGACCGATGCCTCGCCCGGTGGTCCCGATGCGGGTCTTGCCGCGCAGGGATTCCCGGCCCAGATCGATGGCCTTGTGATAGGGCATGATGAGATGGGCCTTCTCACTCAGATAAAGTTTTCCCGGAGGCACGGGAAGCCCGGATTCCTGGAGTCGATCGATCTCGGAAAGGAGCACCGCCGGGTCCACCACCACCCCGTTTCCGATAAGACAGGTCTTGCCCTCGTGAAAGATCCCCGAGGGGATGAGGTGAAGGATGTGTTTGCGTCCGTTGATTACCAGGGTGTGCCCGGCGTTGTTTCCCCCCTGGAAACGCACGATATAATCGGCCCTCTCCGCTAAGAGATCCACGATCTTTCCCTTTCCCTCGTCTCCCCACTGCGTGCCTACCACCACTACTGAGGGCATACCTCTCCTCCTCGCTGCATATTCCAGAAGCCAAGATACTTAAAATGGCCCGGCAAGTCAAACCTCCGGTGAAGGTGCTATAATAAGATCGGCTATGTCTCGGGAGATCTATCTGGATTATAATGCCACCACCCCGGTCCTCCCCGAGGTGGTGGAGGTTTTTCGGGTTTGTGCCCTGGAAGACTTCGGTAATCCCGGTTCGGGGCATCTTCTGGGAAGGAGGGCCCGCCGGTGGCTGGAGAGGGCTCGTTCCTCCCTGGCCGCGCTTCTTGAGGCCGCTCCGGAGGAGATCTACTTTGTCTCCGGAGGGACCGAGGCCAACAATCTGGTCCTGCTGGGTGCAGCCCGGGCCCGGGAAAAGGGGCATCTTCTGGTCTCCCGAATCGAACATCCCTCGGTGCTGGAGCCGGCCTTGAGGCTGCTTGAGGCCGGGTTCAGGGTGGATTTTCTGCCGGTGGATGGTCGGGGGCGGGTGGATCCGGAGGAGGTGCGGCGGAGGCTTCGACCGGATACCTTCCTGGTTTCCGTAATGCTGGCCAATAACGAGACCGGGGTCCTTCAGCCGGTGGCGGAAATAGGGCGTATCTGTCGGGAAGCCGGGGTGTGGTTTCATACCGATGCCGCGCAGGCGGTGGGAAAGATTCCGGTTTCGGTGCAGGAGATAAACTGCGATTTCCTTACCGTGGCCGGGCACAAGATGTATGCTCCTAAAGGGATCGGAGCCCTCTATGTACGCAAAGGGTTGCCTCTGGTTCCGCTCTTTTTCGGAGGCGGGCAGGAGAGGGGGCTTCGGCCCGGAACGGAGCCCGTGCCCCTGGCGGCGGCCCTGGGGCGGGCTGCGGAGATAGCCGCCTCCGATCTTCCCGAGGAGGCCGAACGGCAGAGGGAACTGAGAGAGTATTTCTGGGAGGGGATACGGGAGATCTTTCCCCGGGCCGTCCGGCACGGAGAACCGGCTTATACCCTGCCCAATACCCTGAGTGTGGCCTTTCCGGGAAGGGAGGGCCGGGAGATCCTGGAACGGGCTCCGGATCTCTGCGCCTCCACCGGGGCGGCTTGCCACGATCGTTCCGGGGCCATCTCGCATGTGCTCTCGGCCATGGGGGTGGCCCCGGAAATAGCCCGGGCCACGCTCCGGTTTTCCCTGGGGCGGCTTACCGTTCGGGAGGATCTGGATCGGGCCCTGGAGATTTTAAGGGGGGTGCTACGATGAAGACCTATACCTTGCCCTGGCCCCTGGATGCGGGCCGGGGGGTTCCGGATCAGCTCTATCTGCCCGGTTCCAATCTCGTTTACGATCTTCACGGGGATCCCTGTGGGGCCGAACTGCGGATCGTCATGGAGGGCAATCAATTCATGGTCATTCCCGAGCTCCTGGAGAGGTTCTCGGCCCGGCTGGGCCGCAGGGTGGAAGTCTTTTACGTTACCCTTCCCCCGGGACGTTTCCTTCCCCTGATCGAGGGGCGTCCGCTGGCGGTGGGAAATCTGATCCTCTCCCTGGATCCCCAGGTAGTAATGGGGCCGCCGGAATTTATGCAGCGGCTGCTCCAGAAAGGGCTGATTCAGGAACCCCGCACCTTCACCCGCAATCGGGGGGTGGTATTGGTGGTGCCCCGGGGAAATCCGCTGGGGATCCGGGGGCCGGAGGATCTCCTGCGGCCGGAGATTCGGGTGGCCATTTCCAATCCGGAAACCGAGACCCAGTCCTACCGGACCTATCTTCAAGCCCTTTCCGTGGTTCCGGGACTGCGCGAGAAGATCGAACGGGAGGCCATCACCGGGCGTCTGGTCCACCATCGCGAGATTCCGGCTCTGATCTATCACGGCGAGGCGGATGTGGCCCCGCTCTACTATCACTTCGTCCGTTATTATCAGGATCCCCGTTTCTTTCCGGAGCCGCTTTTCGATTATGTGGAGTTTCCGGCGGGACAGAGGGTGCGGAATGAGTATCAGGTGGCCCTGCGAGCCGGGGTGGAGGAGGATCTCCCCCGTCGGTTTCGGGACTTCCTCCTTTCCGAAGAGGCCCGGAGGATATACGCGAGTTACGGGTTTGAGGCGTGATCCGGAAACTGGCTTCTCTTGCGGTTCTCACCCCCGGGGCTCCGGTGCCCGAAGTGGAGGAAAGGGAACTCATCCGGGATCTGGCGATAAGGCATTTTGTCCTCTTTCGCCGCCATTTCCAGGAAGAAGAGGCCAGCCGGGAGCTTGTGAGAGTCCTGCGCACCCTTCCCGGTGAGCCGGGCTACCTCATGGTGGATCAGGAAGGAGGGAGGGTGCAGCGCATAGGGCCTCCCCTGGCCCCGGAGTTCCCCGAACCCCTTACCGTGGCCCGTAAAGGTCCGGAAGAGATCCGGACCTTTTCCCGTGAGCTGGCCCGCACGGTAAAACAATGGTCCCTTTCGGTGAACCTGGCCCCGGTTCTGGATCTGGCCGGGGAAGAGGCCCCGGATTTCCTGCGGGGGCGCACCCTGGGGGAGAATCCCGAGAAAGTGGGGGAACTGGGCAGACTCTTTATCCGGGGACACCTGGAGGAAGGGGTCCTTCCCTGCGCCAAACATTTTCCCGGACTGGGCGGAGTGGAACGGGATCCCCATCGAGAGCTTCCCCGCAAGAAAGAGGTTTCCGCGGCCGATTTGCTTCCCTTTCGGGAGGCCCTGAAAGAAGGGCTTCCCCTGATAATGACCACCCATCTTCTGGTTCAGGAATGGGGGGATTATCCGGTGACCTTTTCGCCTCAGGCGGTGAAGGTTCTGCGTGAGGAATTGGGGTTTTCCGGGCTCGTGCTCACCGATGATCTGGCCATGGGGGCCCTATCGTCATACGAACTTCCGGAAAGATTTCTGCTGGCCCTCCTTTCCGGACACGATCTATGGCTTTACTGCGGAAATCTGCCGGAGGCCTGTAGCGCTCTTGAGGAACTGGCCCGGGAGGTGAGCGGGAGCCGGGTCCTGCGAGAGCGCCTGGCCGAGACCGTGGAGAGGGTGCAAAGGAGGTTTTCTGGCCTAACGGTAAAAATCCGTTATAATAGGCCGACCCCATGATGAGGAGGCCATCATGCTCGATTTCCTGCGCAAGGGGGCCCAGTCCACAGCGGTAAAGATCCTCTTTGCCATCATCATTATCGTCTTCGTTTTCTGGGGGGTGGGCACCTTCCGGGCCTCACGGGTGGATCTTCTGGCTACGGTAAACGGGAAGAATATCACCGTTCGCGAATATCAGACCCTCTATGAGTTGCGTTATCGCCAGTTGCGGCAGATGTTCGGGGACAGGGTGGATGAGGATTTTCTCAAAAAGATCCACTTTCGGGAACAGGTGCTGGAGGAGTTGATTCGCCGGAGATTGATGGAAGAAGCGGCCCGGAGGCTGGGGATCTCCGTACATCCCCGGGAGATCCAGATGGCCATAGCCCGGTTCCCGGCCTTTCAGGAGGGAGGACATTTCAGTTTCAGGCGTTATCGGGCCGTACTCCGGGATCTGGGGATTATGCCCCGGGATTTCGAAAAAACGGTAAAGGAGGATCTGCTCGAGGCCAGGGTGCGACATTTCCTCACCGCCACCATCTTCGCCCCGAAGACGGAGGTGCGGGAATATTTCGAGTTTCAGAACCAGAAACTCCAGCTGCTCTATGCCCGGTTGCCCTATGGGGTCTGTGCCCGTAAGGTCCAGGTAGGGGAAAAGGAACTGCGGGAGTATTTTCAGAAACACCGGGAACGCTATCTCCGGCCTCCCCGGATCCGCTTGGCCTATCTCTATTTTCCCTATGCCCGTTATCGCAAGAAGATTCATATTACCGAAGAAGAGATCAAGGCCTATTATCAGGCGGAAAGGGATCGGTTTGTCCGTCCGGAAAGAAGGAAGGTGCGGATGATCCTGATCCGGGCCGAGCCCGGCAAGAAACAGGAGGCCCTGAAGAAGGCGGAAGCCCTGGCCCGGAAGGCCAAGACTCTGCAGGATTTCATAGCCCTGGCCCGCAAGTATTCTCAGGATCGGATCACGGCCCCGCTGGGCGGGGATCTGGGGGAGGTCAAGCCCGGGGAACTCTTCCCCGCTGCGGACAAGGCCGTCTTTTCCACTCCGCCGGGGCAGGTGGTGGGTCCGCTGGAGGGGCCGAAGGGTTATTATCTCTTCTATGTGGAAAAGGTCCTCCCCGGGGGGCCTGAGCCTCTGGTCCGGGTCAAGGAGAAGATCCGCCAGGAGCTTATGGCCCGTCGGGCCCGGGAGGCCGCCTATCAGGCCGCGGACGATCTCTATCAAAAGGCGGTGCTGGCGGGAAGCCTCAAGGAAGCCGCCGGCAAAGAGGGTTTGAAGCTCAAAGAGCTTTCCTTCGTTCAGGATGCCCCGCCTCCTCCCTTTAACCGACAGGCGCTCAAGGAGGCCCTGCGTTCCCTGGAGGAAGGGGAGATTTCCGCACCGGTGGAGGGGCCGCAGGGGGTGCTTCTCTTTCAGATTCTTCGAAAACAGCCGGCCCAGCCCATGAGTTTTCGCGAAGCCCGAAAGCGGGTGCTTTCCGATTTCCGTCTGGAAAAGGGCGGGGAATTGTGCCGTCAGAAAGCCCGACAACTTCTTGCCCGGGTGAAAAAGGCCCGAGAGGCCCGAAGTCTTCTCCGCAAGGCAGGCTGGTCGATTAAGGAGGTCCGTTTGCGCCGCAAGGAACTGGCCCAGGGAGAGGTTCCCCAGGCTGTGGCCCGGGCTCTGGGAGGGCGAGCGGAGATCGGATTCCTTCCGCAGCCGGTCTGCGACCAGCAGGCCTGCTACCTGGTAAAGATAGAGAAGATCCTCCCGGCGGATCGGTCCGACTGGGATAAGGAAAAAGAGATCCTTTTTCATGTGCTCACGCAGGAGAAGAGAGCCGCTTACTTTGAAAGCTGGTATCGAGATCTGCGCCAGAAAGCCCGGGTAAAACTTCTCCAGAAGTGGCCCCAATAGATAAAGGAGGAGGCATGCCCAGACGTACAGACCTGAAAAAGATCCTCATCATCGGTTCCGGGCCCATCGTCATCGGTCAGGCCTGCGAGTTCGACTATTCCGGCACCCAGGCGGTGAAGGCCCTTCGGGAGGAGGGCTACGAGGTGGTCCTGGTGAACTCCAACCCGGCCACCATCATGACCGACCCGGAGATGGCCCACCGCACCTACATCGAGCCCTTAACCCCGGAGGTGCTAACCGAGATCATCAAGGAGGAGCGTCCCGACGCCCTGCTTCCCACCCTGGGGGGCCAGACCGGGCTCAATCTGGCCTTTGAGCTTTCCCGCCGGGGGGTACTTGACCGCTACGGGGTGGAGTTACTTGCCGCCCGGGCCGAGGTCATTGAGAAGGCCGAAAACCGGGAGAAGTTCCGGGAGGCCATGGCCCGGATCGGGCTCAAGGTCCCCCGGAGCGAGATCGTGCGTTCGGTATCCGAGGCCGAGGCCGCGGCCCGGCGTATCGGCTTTCCCATCATCGTGCGCCCCAGCTTTACCCTCGGGGGGACCGGGGGCGGGGTGGCCTATAACATTGAAGAGCTGCGGGAGATCGTGGAACAGGGCCTGGAGCTTTCCCTGATCCATCAGGTCATGCTTGAGGAGTCGGTTCTGGGCTGGAAGGAGTTTGAACTCGAGGTCATGCGCGATCGCAAGGACTCGGTGGTCATTATCTGCTCCATCGAAAACTTCGATCCCATGGGGGTGCATACCGGGGATTCTATCACCGTGGCCCCGGCCCAGACGCTTACCGATCGCGAATACCAGCGCATGCGGACCGCGGCCATCGCGGTCATCCGGGAGATCGGGGTGGAGACCGGGGGCTCCAACATCCAGTTCGCCATCCATCCCGAGACCGGGGAGATGGTGGTCATCGAGATGAACCCCCGGGTCTCGCGTTCCTCGGCCCTGGCCTCCAAGGCCACGGGTTTTCCCATCGCCAAGATCGCGGCCAAGCTCGCCGTGGGCTATACCCTGGACGAGCTTCCCAACGACATCACCCGCGAGACCAAGGCCGCCTTTGAGCCCACCATCGACTATGTGGTGGTGAAGTGTCCGCGGTTCACCTTTGAGAAGTTCCCGGAGACCCGGGACGAGATCACCACCTCCATGCGCTCGGTGGGCGAGACCATGGCCATCGGACGCACCTTCAAGGAGGCCCTGCAGAAGGCCCTGCGAGGGCTTGAGATCGGGCGCTTCGGCTTCGGGGCCGACGGAAAGAGCCCCTCGGACCGGGGTGAGACCCCTCCCCGGGAACTTATCGTGGAGAAACTCGCCCGCCCGAACAGCCAGCGTATTTTCTTCCTGCGCGAGGCCCTGCGGGCCGGTTTTTCCGTGGATGAGATCTATGAGCTCACCAAGATCGATCGCTGGTTCCTCTGGCAGCTCGCCGAGATCCTGGAGGTGGAGGACCGTTTTCGGGGAAGGGATCTTTCCGAGCTTGCGGAGGAGGACTTCCGGGAGCTGAAGCAGGCCGGATTTTCCGACCGCCAGATCGCCTTCCTCACCGGCTCAACCGAGGAGGAGGTGCGAAAAAGGAGGCTTTCGCTCGGAGTGCGGGCCACCTACAAGCTGGTTGACACCTGTGCCGCGGAGTTTGAGGCCTATACCCCCTATTATTACTCCACCTACGAGGTGGAAAACGAGGCCCGGCCCTCGAAGAAACGCAAGGTGATGATCATCGGCGGGGGGCCGAACCGCATCGGGCAGGGAATCGAGTTTGACTACTGCTGCGTGCACGCCTCCTTTGCCCTGCGTGAGCGAGGGATTGAGTCTATCATGGTGAACTCCAACCCGGAGACGGTCTCCACGGACTATGACACCTCCGACCGGCTTTATTTTGAACCCCTTACCCTGGAGGATGTGCTCAATATCTATGAGGAGGAGAAACCCGAGGGGGTGATTGTGCAGTTCGGGGGGCAGACCCCACTCAACCTTGCCGTGCCGCTCGAAAGAGCCGGAGTCAGGATCCTCGGCACCTCGCCGGAGAGTATCGACCGGGCGGAGGACCGGGAGCGTTTCGTGGAGCTGCTGGACAAACTCGGGCTCAAGAAGCCCCCGGCCGGAACGGCCTTCACCGTGGAGGAGGCCGTGGAGATCGCCTCCCGGATCGGCTATCCGGTCCTGGTGCGGCCCTCCTATGTGCTCGGGGGCCGGGCCATGCAGATCGTCTATTCCGAGACCGAGCTGCGACGCTACATGGCCGAGGCCGCGGAGGTGAACCCGGAACACCCGGTCCTTATTGACAAGTTCCTGGAGGACGCCACGGAGGTGGATGTGGATGCCATCTCCGACGGGGAGATCACCGTGGTGGCCGGGATCATGGAACATATCGAGGAGGCCGGGGTACATTCCGGGGACTCGGCCTGTGTGCTCCCCCCGGTCCATATCTCCCGCGCCCTCATGGAGGAGATCCGGGAAGCCACCAAGGCCCTTTGCCGGGAACTCAACGTGGTGGGGCTCATGAATGTGCAGTACGCCATCAAGGACGACGAGCTTTATGTGCTGGAGGTGAATCCCCGGGCCAGCCGCACCGTGCCCTTCGTCTCCAAGGCCATCGGGGTGCCCCTGGCCCGTCTTGCCACCTGGATCATGCTCGGCGAGAGTCTTAAGAGCCTGGGGTTTACCCGGGAGATCGAGCCCCCGCACGTCTCGGTGAAGGAGGCCGTGTTTCCCTTTCGGCGTTTCCCCGGGGTGGATGTCATGCTGGGTCCGGAGATGAAGTCCACC
Source organism: Thermosulfurimonas sp. (assembly GCF_015491435.1). Lineage (NCBI taxonomy): Bacteria > Pseudomonadati > Thermodesulfobacteriota > Thermodesulfobacteria > Thermodesulfobacteriales > Thermodesulfobacteriaceae > Thermosulfurimonas > Thermosulfurimonas sp. The sequence continues at coordinate 645 of NZ_WFVX01000191.1, read as the reverse complement.
GGCGAGGTCATGGGGATAGACATGGATTTTCCCCTGGCCTATGCCAAGGCCCAGTTTGCGGCCGGCATGCCCCTTCCCCTGGAGGGACGGGTCTTCATCTCCGTTCGCGATCGAGATAAGGACAAGGTGGTTCAGGTGGCCCGCACCCTTGCCGAGTGCGGTTTTGAGTTGCTGGCCACCCGGGGCACCGCGGAATACCTCCGCCAGTGCGGTCTTTCGGCCCGGGTGGTACCCAAGATTTCCGAGGGGTTGCGTCCCAATGCCGTGGATCTCCTCAAAAACGGGGAGGTTCACCTGGTCATAAATACCGCCGAGGGGAAGGTGAGCCGGGAGGATGCCTATCTCATCCGGCGTTACGCCATGGAACTGAATATTCCCTATGCCACCACCATTTCCGGGGCCCGGGCTATGGCCTGTGCCATAAGAAGACTCCGGGGGACCAGGACCTTCGGGGTCAAGTCCCTGCAGGAATATTATCGCCAGGTGCCGGACTCCTATTACCTCAGGCGGGGTATTTTGTGAGTGAACCCTCTGCCGCCGTTTTGGACCCTTACCCTGGCCCTGCTTCTGGATCGCCTGCTGGGTGATCCCCCTTTTCTGCATCCGGTAAGATGGATCGGTCTTCTGGGGAACCTGGGGTTTCGT
>NZ_WFVX01000190.1:0-8373 GCF_015491435.1 Thermosulfurimonas sp. | reverse complement strand
GGTAAAGCCTTTCCGGGCTTATGAGCAGAGGATCCCCGGCGAAAAGAGAAAGGGCCAGATAGGGAGAATTTCCGTACCGGGGATGAGTGGGATTCAGGGGAAGAAACTGCCAGACCCTCTGGCCGGCCTCCACCAGAAAATCCACGAAGTGGAAGGCCCAGGGCCCCAGGTCCCCGATCCCATAGGAAGAGGGCAGGGCCCTCAGGGGCAGGAAGATTCCGGCTCTCCTAGTCCGAAACATCGCCTTCCCACCGGAAATAGAGTACCCCCAGGGGCGGGAGGGTCAGCTCCAGGGAATAGGGTCTTCCGTGAAAGGGAAGGGGATCGGCCCTTCGCCCGCCCAGGTTTCCGTGTCCGGAACCCCCGTATTCCCGGGCATCGGTATTCAGGATCTCGCGGTAAAATCCCGGGGCCGGCACTCCCACCCGATAACCGTAGCGGGGGACCGGAGTAAAGTTACCCACCACGATCACCAGGTTCCTGCCGGAGCGGTCCCGCCGCAGGAAGGAGATGACGCTCTTTTCCACATCGTGAAAATCGATCCACTCAAAGCCCTCCGGGGAAAAGTCCAGCTCGTGGAGGGCCGGATTCTCGCGCACCACCCGATTGAGATCCCGGACCAGAAGGCGTATCCCCTCGTGCTCTGGATACGCCAGAAGGTGCCAATCCAGACTCTCTTCATGGTTCCATTCCCGCCACTGGCCGAACTCTCCCCCCATGAAAAGGAGCTTTTTGCCGGGATGGGCCCACATATATCCGAAAAGGGCCCTCAGGTTGGCCCGTTTTTGCCAGGGATCACCGGGCATCTTCCCGAGAAGGGACCCCTTCCCATGGACCACCTCGTCGTGGGAGAGAGGAAGGATGAAATTCTCCGAAAAGGCATACCAGAGACTGAAGGTCAGGGTATCGTGATGATACTTACGATAGATGGGGTCCTTGGAGAAATAAAAGAGGGTATCGTTCATCCACCCCAGGTTCCACTTCATTCCGAAGCCCAGCCCTCCCACATATACGGGACGGGTAACCAGGGGCCAGGCCGTAGATTCCTCGGCGATGGTCTGGATATCCGGAAGAGTGCCGTAGAGCTTCTCGTTCAGGAGGCGCAAGAATTGGATAGCTTCCAGATTTTCCTTGCCCCCGTAGATGTTGGGCACCCATTCCCCGGGGCCGCGGGAATAATCGAGATAGAGCATGGAGGCCACCGCATCCAGCCGCAGGGCATCGGCATGATAGCGTTCCAGCCAGAAATGGGCCGAGCTCAGCAGGAAGCTCCGCACCTCGCCCTTGCCGTAATCGAAGATGTAACTCTTCCAGTCCGGATGGAAACGCTTGCGAAAGTCCTCATATTCGTAAAGATGCGTGCCATCGAAAAAGGCCAGGCCGTGACCATCAGTGGGAAAATGCGAGGGGACCCAGTCCAGAATAACCCCGATCCCCTGCTGATGCAGATAATCCACCAGATACATAAAATCCTGCGGGGTTCCGTAACGGCTGGTGGGGGAAAAGAACCCCAGTACCTGGTAACCCCAGGAACCGTAAAAGGGATGTTCCATCACCGGCAGGAATTCCACATGGGTAAAACCCATTTCCTTCACGTATTCTGCCAGAAGGGGAGCCAGTTCCCGATAGGTGAGGAAACGGTTCCCTTCCTCCGGCACCCGGCGCCAGGATCCCAGATGCACCTCGTAGATGAGCCAGGGCGCCGAAAGGGCATTCCTGCGGCTCCGTTCCTCCCTCCAGCCCCGGTCGTTCCATGAATAGGAAAGATCCCAGACCCGGGAGGCCGTGCCCGGGGGAGGTTCCCCGAAGAAAGCCAGGGGATCGGCCTTCTCCAGATGATAACCGTTCCGGGTATGAAGATAATATTTGTAAAGGCTACCGGGTTTTACTCCGGGAAGGAAACCCTCCCATATCCCGGATTCATCCTCCCGGCGAAAGAGGGGATGCGCGGAGCGGTCCCATCCGTTGAAGTCTCCGATCACCGAGACATAGGCCGCATTAGGGGCCCAGACCGCGAAATAAACCCCCTTTTCCCCTTCCACCTCCTCCGGATGGGCCCCCAGTTTCTCGTAAAGCCTCAGATGGGTGCCCTCGCGAAATAGATAGATATCCAGATCGGTTAAACGGGTATAGGGACGAACGCGACTCATGGTTTCCGGCGAAAGAGAAGTTGGCGATAAAGTTTAAGATATTCCCGGGCCGAGCGGTTCCAGGAAAAATCAAGCTTCATGACCTTCCGGCGTAGGCGCATAAAATATCGGGGGTATTGGAAAAGTTCCGCCGCCCGTTTAACCCCGCAGAGGAGATCCTCCGGGGTGGGGTCCGGGAAGAGGAACCCGTAGCCTCCGGGGTAGGAAACATCCACCAGGGTGTCGGCCAGGCCCCCGGTCTTGCGGGCCACCACCAGGGTGCCGTACCGCATGGCAATGAGCTGGGTGATTCCGCAGGGCTCAAAAAGGGAGGGGACCAGGATGAAATCCGAGGCCGCATAAACCTTGTGAGACCACCCCTCGTTGAAGATGATTCGGGCGTACATGTTGGGGTAGCGTCGGTCAATATTCTCAAAAAGCGGGGCATATTCGCCCTCGCCCAGGAAGATGAAAAAGCCGTTTATCCGGGAGAGCCTCTCCAGGGCCGAAAGGAGTATCTCCACCCCTTTCTGCTGGGAAAATCGATTGATAAAGCAGAAGAGGGGTTTTTCGGCGAAAAATTCCGCCACCCCCAGTTCCCGTAACATGGCCTGCTTGTTCTCTTCCTTGGGGGCGGGATCTTCCACGGAATAACGTACGTAGAGGTGAGGATCTTGCGCCGGATTCCATAACTCGTAATCGATTCCGTTGAGGATCCCCACCAGCTTGTGTCGATGGTGATAGAGCACCCCCTCCAGGCCATAGGCGTATTCATAGGTAAGGATCTCCCGGGCGTAGGTGCGACTCACCGTGGTTACGGCATCGGAAAAGATGATCCCTCCCTTCATCAGATTGATCTTCCCCCAGAACTCCAGCGCTTCGATATGATAGAGAGACCAGGGCAGTTCGAGACGCTCCAGGGTCTCTTTCTCAAACATTCCCTGAAAGGCCAGATTATGGATGGTAAAGACCACTTTCTGGGGAAAGCGGAAGATCTCATGATGGAGGACCGGATAAAGGGCGGTCTGCCAGTCGTTGGCATGGACGAGATCCACGTCAAAGAAGCCCTCCTTCACGGCCTGGGCCACGGCCCAGCAGAAACCCCCGAAACGAAGGTCGTTGTCCGGATAAGCCCTGCCCGGGGGACCGTAAAGATAAGGTCGGTCGTAAAGCTCGGGCTGATGGAAGAAATAGTGCCGATCCTGGCGAAAGATCCGGAAGGTATAGGGACGCCCGTTGAGCCGGACGGTTACCTCCTTTCCGGTATCCTCGAACCCCTGGCCGTAGAGGGAATGATAAAGGGGCATGGCCCTTAAGACCTCCACGCCCAGGGCCTCCAGGGCCCGGGGCAGGGAATAGGCCACATCCCCCAGTCCTCCGGTCTTGGCGTAAGGAAAGATCTCACTGGACAGGAAAAGGACCCTCACCCTCTAACCTCATCCGGAAGGGGTTCTCCCAGTTCCCGGAGGACCCGGACCAGATGATGACGAAAAAGTAGATCAAACCGATCCAGAAGAGGGGTATCCAGCCCTTCCCCGTACCACCAGAACCAATCGCTACCCTCGGCCCGCAGGAAATAAGGCAGGGCCCGAAGATACTCCTCCTGCCCGGCATGGTTTCCCAGGATCCGATAAACTCGCCAGAGAAGTTCCCAGGCCCGGTTTTTTTCCGGATGCCCCAGCCACTTGCGAAAGGTCCCTCCCATCCAGCTGCCGGCCCGAAGGGACTTTAATTCGGCCTCGGGCAGATCCTCCCGCAAAAAGGCCTCCTTAAGACTCAGGGGCTCGATCCAGGGTTCCCTTTCCAGGGCCTGGTAAAGGCGGGTAAGGAAGGGATAACCGTTTTCCGGATAATATTCCCAGCAATTTTCTCCGTCCAGGATCACACTCACCAGGGGGGAATAGTTCACCCCTTCATAGATATCGCGCAATCGACGCAGGAAGTCATCGACCGCCTCCTCGGCGGAGAGGTGCTGATAGGAAAAACCGATAAGGTCGCTGAGACCCCGATCCCGAAAGAGGATCAGGCTCTCTCCCATACGATAACGCCGAAAGAGTACCGAGCGATCTTCCCCGCCCCGGACCGCCCAGAGCAGGGTTTCGTCCGTGGCCAGCCCCTGCAGGCCGTGGGCGGCAAGGAGACTCAGGGCGGCCTCACTTACCGCCCCCTCCGCCGGCCAGCAAAAACGGGGAGATTCTCCGAAACGGCTGCGATGGCTCTCTACGGCCATAAGCACCTGCCGGGCAGCCGTATCCCCGAAGGGACCAATGTCCGGAAGGGGCACCTCGGGATCGTTTTCCCGGGCAGCCTGAACGTCCAGGAGAAGGGGAAGAAGGGGATGGTGATAGGGGGTCACCGAGAGGGACCCCTGCCCCCTCTCCTCAAGATCCCGATAAAAAGCTACGATTTCCCCCGCAAAACGAAAACTTGCCTCCAGTAAGGCCTGGAGTTCCTCCGGGGTATAACCTTTTCCCTTACGGCGAAGGTCCTCCACCAGGGGATATCTCTCCCGGAAAGCCCGACCGCACCACACCAGAAGATAAAGAACGCGCAGATCCTGAAGTTCTGCCCCGGAAAGGTGGGGGATCCTCCTTTCCAGCTCGGAAAGAGCAGGCAAGGTGGCCTTAAGCGGCGCAGGAAGGAGCCTTATCAGGGTAAAGAGCAGGGCCCGGTCTTCTTCGGAAAGATCCTCCACCGGCTGACGGAGGATCTTAAGCAGGGGATCCCGAACCTCTCCTGAAGCATAATCCTCAAGGGCCTCAAGAAGCACCGGAACCAGATTGAAATTGCCCTTGAGCCCCGGAAAACGGCTCAGAAGCCAGGGCATCTCGCCGTAGTCCTTGAGGGTGTGAAGATAGGTCCAGGGAAGGAGATACTTCCCGGACAGAGCATCCCGGTAGGAGGGTTGATGCATGTGCCACCAGAAGACCAGATAGAGTTTCTTCACGATCTCTTTTCTTCTCCTACCGGAAGTTCGACCATGTCGATGCGCTGATAAAACTTAGAAACGTACTCCTTGAGCATGCGTCGGGCACAGAAACGGGGAGTGATGCTCTTGATGGCTTCCTTCATCAATTTAACCCACTTACGGGGCATACCGGTCTCATCCCAGGAATAGTAGAGGGGAACCACCCCTTCCTCCAGGATCTGGTAAAGGGCTTCGGCATCCCGGGCGGTGCGGTCGCCTTCTATTTCCTCTTCTCCGAAGGCCCATCCGTTGCGGCCGTTGTATCCCTCCGGCCACCAGCCATCCAGGATGGACAGGTGGGGGACCCCGTTAAAGCCGGCCTTCATCCCGCTGGTGCCGCAGGCCTCCAGCGGCGGATGAGGGTTATTCAACCATACATCCACTCCCTTTACCATATAATAGGCCAGATCCAGATCGTAGTCCTCCACAAAGGCAATTCGCCCGGCCAGACTCGGATCGCGGGCCAGTTCCACAATCTGACGGATCATGTTCTTACCCTCTTCGTCACGGGGATGGGCCTTCCCGGCAAAGATGATCTGGACCGGCCTTTCCGGATCGAGAAGGATGCGTTTGAGGCGTTCGAGATCGTGAAAGATCAGGGTGGCCCGTTTGTAGCCGGTCATCCGACGGGCAAAACCCAGGGTGAGATAATCAGGGTCCAGCAGGGCTCCCTGAGCCACCACCAGGCCCGGATCCAGGTTACCCTCTCTCCAGCGGACCCGCAAGCGATCCTTGATGAGGTGAATAAGCTCCCATTTGTTGTCCTTGTGTACCTTCCACAGGACCTCGTCCGGGATGCGATCGATCATCTGCCAGAGGTCCTCACAGTCGTGGACATGGATCCAGTCCTCCCCCAGATAATCGTTGAGAAGGGTGCGCAGATCCTCGTCGATCCAGGTGGGAAGATGGGCCCCGTTGGTAACATAATCGATGGGAACTTCCTCTTCCTTAAGGTCCGGCCACATGAAATGCCACTGCTTTCGAGCCACCTCCTGGTGTCTTCGGCTCACCGCGTTGATATATTTACTCAGCCTTATCCCCAGGATGGTGGTATTGTAGCCCTCCTCCGGATTCTCGGGATTGGTCCCCAGGGAGAGAAAGAACTCCCGATCCAGCTTGCGTTTTTCCCAGAGGAAATGGAACTGCTTTTCGATCATCTCCAGGGGATAGGCGTTGATGGCCGCCCGAAGCGGAGTATGGGTGGTAAAGAGGGAGGTATGGCGAACGTAGCGCACCGCTTCCTCCAGAGAGAATCCCTGCTGCAGCAGGCGTACCAGACGGGCCACCAGAACGAAGGCCGGGTAATCCTCATTGACATGGAATCCACCGATATCTATTCCCAGACGTTCCAGGAGGGCATATCCGCCGAAGCCGAGAACTATCTGCTGTTTGAGGCGCATTTCCGGATCCGAGGTATAGAGCTGGTAGGAAATCCGCCGGTGGCGGGTGCTGTTCTCCTCCACATCGGTATCCAGGAGATACAGTCTCACCCGACCCACCTCCACCTTCCACACTCCGGCAAATATGGGCTCATCGAAGCAGTAGCACCAGACCTTGAGCCAGTCCCCCTTTTCATCATAGATCTTCTGGACCGGCATCTCTTCCTTGTGGATATGGTTGGAGAGTTCCTCCTGGGTCCCGTCGGCCCGAATTCGCTGACGGATATAACCCTGGGGGTACATGAACCCTATCCCCACCAGGGGCAAGTTGAGATCGCTCGCTTCTTTGAGGATATCCCCGGCTAAAAGCCCCAGCCCCCCGGCGTAAATGTAAAGGGAGTGATGCAACCCGTACTCCGCGGAAAAGAAGGCGATCGGTCTCTTTAAGCGGGCATAGAAAGGGCCCGGAGTCTCCAGATAGTGTCGGTAAATACGATAGACGTATTCCACCTTGCACACAAAATCGGGGTTCTTCAGCAGCTCCGCGATGCGGTCCGAGGCACAGAGAAGGAGCTTGATGGGATTTTCCCGTATCTCACTCCAGATGATGGGATCGATCCGTCGGAAGAGATCTTTGGCCTCCGGATGCCAGCTCCACCAGAGGTTATAGGCCAGTTCTTTTAACTTTTCCAGGTGTAAAATACTCAAACACGGCTCCTGTTTGCTTTATTGATTTTCAGATTGTACTCCCCTTTCTCTAAGAATACACCCATATAGCTTACCTGAATCTTGGATGATATTCTATGAAGGTCCGGAAAGCAAGAGGAAGAAGACTGGAATGAAAGAACGCTTGAAAGAAATTATCCTGAATCTGGCCCAAATTATCAGTGAAAGCGGGCAGGAAGCCCTCATTCAGGAATTCATCGCCGATTGGTTGAGAAAGCGGGGAATTCAGCCTGTCTTTCAATCGGTTCCCGGGTGTGGTCCCAACCTTCTGGTCTTTTTTTCCGATTCTCCGAAACTGCTTCTGGCCACCCATGTGGACACGGTTCCGGTGCGTCTGGGGAAATATCCTCCCCGGGCCGAAGGAGAGGAGCTTTACGGGGTGGGGGTATGCGACGCCAAGGCCGGGGTGGCCATCCTGATGTTGCTGGCCGAGGAATTGAGCCGAGAGAACGAAGAGCCCTCCCTGGGTCTGGCTTTTCTGGTGGACGAGGAGAACGAAGGACGGGGTTCGGCGGAGCTGGTGCGGGAATATTTTTTCCCCGAGGCGGTGGTTCTGGAGCCCACCCGTCTTACCGTGGCCATCGCCGAAGCCGGATCGGTGGAGTACGAGGTGGAGGTGTACGGACGGGCGGTACACGGGAGTCTGGCCCATCAGGGGGAAAACGCCATCGAACGGGCCATGGACCTGATCAGTACCCTTAAACGCCTCCCCTTTCTTTATGAGGAACATCCCCTGGTGGGACCTTCCTGGTTCAATGTGGAGAAATTCGTGGGAGGAGATGGGGAATTGCGGGTACCGGATAGGGTGGAACTGGAACTGGAGTTTCGCCTCCTTCCGGGCCAGGACCTTAACCAAATCATGGCCGAAATAGAGGAAAGATTCCGCAGTTTTTCAGGGGTGAGGTATCGGGTGAAGGATATTTCCGAGGCTTACAGTCTGGAGAGGGGGGCGAACATTGTTTCCCGCCTCTGTGAAGCCTATCGGCGGGTTACCGGGAAAGAGGCCCGGCTTTCCGGGATGCCCAGCTGGACCGATGCCGCCCACCTTGCAGCGGCGGGTACGGAAGCGGTGGTTTTCGGTCCCGGGGACCTGGCCCTCTGTCACACTCCTGAGGAAAGGATCTCCCTTTCTGAGGTTGAAACCGCCTTTCGGGTATTGCTGGAGCTGGCC
>NZ_WFVX01000189.1:0-4125 GCF_015491435.1 Thermosulfurimonas sp. | reverse complement strand
CCCTGGGAAAAGAAGCCCTGATCCTGGCCCCCGAAGGTCTTTCCTGTGCTCCGTGTTCCTATGTATTTAAAACCCGGCGTTCCTGTCGCCGGGGCGACCGGGCCTGTATCACCTCTATTTCCGCAGAAAAGATCTTTGAGGCCGTAGAAACACTCTACGGGAAGGCCGACTCCCATGCCTAAGACGCAAAAAATCCTTCTTAAAGGCTTACTCTTAATCGTGCTTTACTCCCTGGCTTTAAACCTCCCCTTCCTCTGGGAAAGGGAATTCCAGGGCGAGGCCGCCCGGAGAGCGGTGGCCGCCCTTGAGATGATGGAGCGAGGGGATTACCTCATCCCCTACATTGAAGGCCGCCCCTATCTCTTAAAACCCCCGGGCTATAACTGGGTGCTCATCGGATTTTTCAAGCTCTTCGGGAGCCCTTCCGAGTTCGTAGCCCGGCTCTCCTCCGTGACCGCGGCCACCCTCTGCGCCCTCTTCCTGGCCCTGCTTTTTCGGGCCATATCCCGACCACCAGGCCTCCTCTGGGTCCTTCCGGGCCTTATCTTTTTATCCATCCCCGAGGTGCTGGATAAGGCCTGCCGGGCCGAAATAGATATGACCTATACCCTTCTCGTCACCCTCTCGGTCTTTTCCTGGTTTTATCTTCACGAGATCCGGAAAAGGCCCTATCTCGCCTGGACTCTCGCCCTCGGTTTTTCCGCCCTGGCCACCCTTACCAAGACCTTCCAGGCCCCGGCCTTCCTCTACGCCGCCGTAGGCCCCTACCTTCTTTTTAAAAGACGCTTCCGGGAAATCTTCTCCCCGGCCCATCTCCTGGGGCTTTTCGTGTATGCGGGAATCTTTTCTCTGTGGTTCGTCCCCGCGGCCCGGAGGGTGGGGGCCGAAAGGATCCTTTCCGCCTGGTTCGGGGAGTATGCCGGACGCCAGAAACCCCTTTCTCCGAGCGGTTTCTGGGGACATTTCCTGACCTTCCCCTGGGAATATTTCGAGGGACATCTTCCCTGGATCCTCTTCCTTATGGGGTGGTTATCCCGCACTCTCCGCGAGGATCTTCCCTCATCGCTGAAGGATCTATCCCTTTATAGCCTCTCTCTGCTGGCCTTTTCCTTTCCTCTTTACTGGATCCTGCCGGGGACCAGATTGCGCTACCTTCTTCCCGCGGTGGGAGGACTGGTCTATCTCTTGAGCGTTCCCCTTTATCGCGGATGGGAAAGAAATTGGCTGCCCAGGCTCTCCTTTCTGGCCCTAAGACTCCTTAGCGGTTTGATCCTGATCGCTCTTCCCCTCTTTGCCTATGCCTCCTGGGGGCGTCTTCATCTTAAGGGGAACCTCTGGGCCCTGGTGGGGTTTCTGATGGTAACCCTAAGCGGACTCCTGGTGCTTTTCAGTCGCAGGGCTCGTTCCCTTTTTCTGGCCCTCTTTTTCTTCGTCTGGGCCCTGAAATACACCTTTGCAGCGGTCTATTTTCCCTACCAGGAACACTTCCGCAACCACTATTCCCGGGCCGCCCGGGAGCTGGCCTCTCATCTGCCCCCCGGCACTCTGCTTTGCGATTATCGCCTGGATAGCCCCCATTTAACCTATTATTTGAAGTATAAATATCATCATATTCGGCACATGCGTCTCATAAAAGACGCCCAGGCCCTGAAAGAGTGTCGGTATATAATCACCACTCCTCAGAAATTAAAGGATCTTCCTTTCAAGTTTAAAATTTTAATTAAAACCAAGGCCCGAAAAACTCCCGTGGTTCTAATCGAAACTTATGGACCTATTGGATCTCAATAAATATTACCTGCAAAGAAAACCCTTCAGGAATAAATATCCTTATCGGAGGGTACGGGAAAACTATCTCCTTTTTGCCCGGGAGAGCGGTTATCTGGAGGATCTTTTCCGCTGGATCACGGAGAACCCGGAAACAGAAATAGTCAAAAAAGGGCCCAAAAGGCACTGTTTCCGGTATCAGAACTACTTTTTGAAGGTTTATAAAGTCGAAAACCGGTTAAAAGATCTCCTGAATTTATTCCGGCTCAAAGGGGCCTTAAAGGCCATAAGAAACTACTGGATCCTGGTTGCCAGGGGGCTTTCTTCGGTGGAACCCCTAGGAGGCTGGATACGCCTGGGACTTTCCGGCGGGGAATACCATTCAGGGGCCCTTTATCCCTATCTTCCGGAGGTGAGGGAGAGGCTACATCACTTCCTTTCCCTTTCCTCCTCGGACAAGGAATTTCGCGATACGCTCCAAAACATCCTGACCTTTCTTTATCGGATGCATCGGGCAGGACTTTATCTTCGGGACCCCAAGATCACCAACTTTATCCTTACTCCTTCCCGCATCCGTCTCATCGATCTGGATGGTCTCAAGGTTTATTCTCGTCCGCGAGAAAAACTCTGGCGAAGAAGCTTACATAAGCTGGCCCTTTCCCTACAAAAAGCCGGTTTTCAGGGGATTGAAGAGCTGAGTGAGGATTGGCTCCCCAGAGAGGCGAAAAGTTCAACAAAGGCCTGGGCCTGTCTCTGAGCCGAAAAGGCCTCTTCCACCCGCAGACGGGCTTCCCTCCCCATTTCCCTCCGCTCCTCCGGGGAGAGGCCATAAATTTCTTCCATGGCCTGCGTAAGGGCCTCCTCAGAACCTCTGGGGATCATGTAGCCTATCTTCCGGGGAGTATCAAAGATATCCGGGACCCCTTCGGCGTCCGTGGCGATGATGGGCAACTCCGCGGCCATGGCTTCAAGGACGGCGTTGGGCATGCCTTCCTTGAGACTCGGGTGCACGAACACATCCAGGGCCCGTAAAAAAAGGGGGATCTCCTCATAGGGGAGGGCTCCCAGGAAGACCACTTCATTTAGACCCCAGGAGGCCGCACAGGCCCGAACTTTCTCCTCAAGCGGACCGGAACCGGCCAGGGCCATTCCGGCCCGACCGCCCCTCTCTTTGAACTCCCGGAAACTTCGCAGGAGAGCGAGATGATTCTTCTCCGGCCGGAAGGCCGCCGCCATCCCGAAAAGGAAACCCTCTTTCTTAAGCCCGAACCTCAGCCGTGCTCCTTCCCGGGAGACTCCGGAAGAAAAACGGGAGAGATCCACGCCGTTAAAGATGACCGTAAGTCTCTCCTTAAGTCCGGGATAAAGCCCCAGAATTTCCCGTTTGAGAGCGGTACTATTGACCACCAGGGCCGAAAGTCTTGACCGCAAAAGGGAAAAAGCCCATCTCCTGCCCGGAGAACGGAAAATCCCGCCTGCCACCACGTGAAAAACTATCCGAAACCGGGGATACAAAAGGTGTATCAGGGCCAGGTAATAGAAAAGGCGATAACGATGTATCCACACGATATCACAGGGGTGCTTCTTCAGGTAGGTATAAAGTGCCTTAAGCACCCCTCCGTGAAAGCGCTTGATTTTGGCCACCGGAAACCCCAGAGAATGTACTTTCAGTCCCTGTTTTTGATGGGGAGAAAGAGAGGGATCCCCGGAAAGATAAAGTACCTCGGTTTCCCATCCCTTTTCCTTAAAGGCTTTCAGGATGTGTTCCCGATAGGTTCTCTTGGGTTCTACCTTATTCAGGATCAGAAGAACCCGCATAGGCCTTAAGCCCCAGTAAGATTCCCGCACCCAACCAGAAAGGCAAAAACTTGGTATATCGATCAAACCCGGTGAAGGAGGCAGCCACCAGGTAGGCCAGGAAAAAGACCGCTACCGCCGAAGGTAAATAATTTTGGGGCTCCGGGAAGCGAAGGGTTAAACCAAGGGAATCCCTCAAAAGCAGCCCGTAAAGGACCATAAAAATCAGCGCTGCGGGGATTCCGGCCTGAAGGGCAAGATTGAGAAAGAGATTATGTCCATGCGTCATGGAGGGAGGCAGGTACTTTTCCCGGAACGGAGTCATGACTTCCTTGACCACCTTGCGCCCCAGACCGGTGCCTTTTAAGGGATGCTTCAGCACATACCTTAGAAAATAAGGCCAGGCATAAAGTCTCTGCCCCAGAGAGCCGGCCTCCCGAAAGGCTTCATATCTTCCGGAAAGAAGGAGCGAAAGGTTGTCACTTCGGATCAGAATCTGTCTTCCCCGGGGGGTAACCAATAAGATCCCCAGAATCAGGCTAAGGGCTATGACTAGTCCCAAAC
>NZ_WFVX01000188.1:0-8845 GCF_015491435.1 Thermosulfurimonas sp. | reverse complement strand
GTATGGAATCTCTGGGGAAGATTCTGGAAGGGGTCCTTCGGACCCCGGGTTTTCAGGAAAGGCTTCTCGCCTGGCGGGTGCTTTCCGAATGGGAGGAGGTGGTAGGGCAGGAGGTGGCCTCCCGGGCCTGGCCGGTTTCCTTCTCCCATGGAAGGCTCAAGCTTCGGGTGAGCGATCCGGTATGGGCCTCGGCCCTGCGCTTCGAGGTTCCCCGTATCCTTGACCTTCTCAATCGTCGGGCCGGAAAAAGGCTCTTCCGGGAGATCCGGTTTGAGGTGGGCCCTCCCCCGAGAAAAAGACCACGAAAAAAGCCCCTGAAGACTCTCTCTCCCGAGGAAGAAGCCCGCCTGCGGGAGGCGGTAACGGCTATAGAGGATCCGGAGCTTCGGGAGGCTTTCTTTGCCTGGCGCCGGGTGCTCCTTAGACAGACCTCCGGTTAAAAAGATTTCATAACCGAATAATGCGCACCCTTTTGTCTGATACGGCTTCAAAATCCGAATCAGTGGTGTAGAACTCGGTACATCCAGCTCTTCTACAGGTAGTGTAAATCAAAGCGTCTGCCGCAGGAAGGCCAGTTCCGTGACTCAAAGCCGCGGCCTCAAGAGCCAATTCCGCGGTAACAGGTTCCACCTGAAAGAGAATTTTCCAGGAGCGCTCAAGAAGCTCATAAGCTTCACGATCTAACACGCCCTTGAGGGCCAACTTCTTTAGTTCGAAAAGGGTAATAACACATACCACACCCACAAGTTCTCCACCAAGAATCTCTTCGTAAATTTTTTCGGCCAACGGGTTGTTCCTGAAAAGCTTTACAAAAAATCCGGTATCCAACCCCGCCTTTTTGGCCTTCACCGCCAGGTCCCTCTAATGGCTTCTAGTTCTTCGAAGGCCTCCTCCGAAGCCCTGGGTTTTTCCCGAATCTTCGCTCGCAGCTCTTCTCCCAACTTTTTCCGTTGCCTTTCAAAGAGCCACTCCGAGATTGCCCATCGAACCAGGGCACTCACCGATTGTCCCGTCTGCCGGGAAAGCTCCTTAAGCTCCCGAACCTCTTCCTCGGAAAGACTAATGCATAACCTCGCCGCCATGTCTTTCTCCTTTTGGTTATTTATCACTAAACATAACAAAGTTTCATAAGATGACAATGGCAGGCGCGGGCTTCTCCTTTTCCCTAGATATTACGGGTCTGAATCCGGTTTTCCGAAAGCTGAAGAGGAAATAAAAAGCGGGGGGTCCACCCGCACCTCCGGAGCGGCTCCCTTTATCGCCTCCACCAGAAGAAACCGGGCCTCATCCCCGGGGCGGGGGTGAACCCATCGCAGGCGCTTGGGCTCCAGACCGAACTCCCTCAGCCCGCATAGGACTTCGACGGCCCGGTGGGCGGTATGGATCAGGAAAAAACGCCCTCCGGTCTTAAGGAGATACCGGGCCGCACGGAGAAAATCGGAAAGCGTGGCCAGGGTCTCGGTGCGGGCCAGAAGATGGGATTCCTCCGGAGGGAGTCGGCCACTATGCGGGGGTTTAAAAGGAGGGTTAGCCACCACGGCCTCGAAGAGGCCGGGGCGAAGCGGGGGTCTCCGGATATCCCCGCGCAGGGGCAGCACCCTCCCGGAAAGAGCGTTTTCCCGGATGGTCAGCCTCAGCGCCCGGCAGAGGATCTCCTGGATCTCCAGAGCCCATATACGTATCCCGGGATAACGCAGGGCCAGGACGGCGGAGATAACCCCGCAGCCGGCCCCGAGGTCCACCAGCCTCTCCCTGCCCCGAAGGCGTACAAATTCGGCCAGAAGCAGGGACTCCACGGAAAAGCGATACCCCCTTCGGGGCTGATAGACCGTGAGTCTTCCCTTGAAAAGGACATCCCGGCTAAAGTAGGGTTTCATTTCCAGAGAAGGAGGATCTCCGGGGACCTTCCGAAGAGTTCCGCCGCGGAACCCTGATTCACCGCGATCTCCAGGAACCCATCGCTCCCCCAGAGCGCAAGCGGAGCCCCGGGAGGGACCTCCGCATAGGTTCGAACCAGGGGCACCTCCCGCCCCTCCACCGTCACCCGAAAACTCCTCCCGGAAAGTTCCTCCTGTTTAACCGGCAGAATGAGGTTCCCGAAAGCATCCACCCGAAGCACCGGAACCCTGAGCCCTCCGGGCCGGGGTTCGGGCCGGGGAAATTCCAGGAGCACCGGATCGGAGATTACCGGACCGAACTCCTCTAGGGGTCGTCCGCGCAGGATCTCCGCGGCCAGCGGGGCGAAAAGGTCCCGCCCGTGAAAGGTAAAACTCCCTCCGGGCCGGAGGAAACGTTCCGTGTGCACGGCGCGTATCTCGGCCCCGGGATTTTCTTCGAGCACCGGGGTAAAGAGGCCGTTATCCGGCCCCACGAAAAACCGATCCGCGGCCCGAAGGACCAGGGCCCGACGCCGGGTGCCCACTCCCGGATCCACCACACAGACAAAGATGGAGCCCCGGGGAAAGTAGCGATAGGAAACCAGAAGCTCATAAGCGGCGGCCCTTATATCCTGCGGAGGGATGGCGTGGGTCAGATCCACCAGCACCGCCTCCGGGACCCGGGAAAGGATCACCCCCTTCATGACCCCGACATAGTGATCCGAGAGTCCGAAATCGGTAAGGAGAACCACCGGCCCCCTCACCGGGGCACCTCCTCCAGTTCCACCCGTTCCAGATGGCGGGCCCGGGGGGTATAGCGCTTCAGCACCTCGAGCACCCTGCCCCGATCTCCCCTTCCCTCCACCAGCAGGGCCACCGGCCCGGGCACACCCGCAATCCGGAAGAGTCGATCCTCCGGTCGGGCCAGGGCCACGAGCTTCCGGTTCTCCGCTTCCCTGCGTCCCAGGATAAGCCACATATCCTCTTCCAGGAAATGCCGCCCCAGAAGGGCCAGCTCGGCCTCCCGGACCGAAAGACCGCCCCGCAGCCGGAGCAAACGGAGGATACGTTCCCCGATAATGGGATCGGTGAGAATGCACCCTCCGGCCGGAGTGGGATAATCATGGATCCCCAGCCGTTCGGCCAGAGCCATCTGGGGTTTCCTCCCGCGCCCCCGAAAATCGTAGAGCCTTTCCCGATCCACAAGCCCTTTTTTTTCGGGCTCGGTGGGCGGAAGTATCCGGGCCGAAAGAGGCCGCACCAGCAACCCGGAAACCCCGGCCTCCTTTTCGATGTGACGCATGATGTTGCGGCGCTGGCTCATGGGACGCTGACCCACCACCTCTCCGGTGGCCAGAAAATCCGCCCCCACCTCCGGCATCAACTCCCTGGCCTTCCTCAACATCAGGATCTTACAGTCGATGCAGGGATTGGCCGCGGAACCATAACCGTGCGGCGGATCCCGGAGCATCTCCAGGTATTCCGCACTGATGTCCCGAATGATCCCGCGAAATCCGTATTTCTCCCGGAGAAGACGGTCGAACTCCTCCTCCCTTCCCCTCCATTTCCAGTGAAAAAAGGGGGTAATAAAGCGTATCGCCACCACTTCGATCCCCTGCTCCAGAAGGACCTTTCCAGCCAGGGTACTGTCCAGCCCACCGGAAAAAAGTAGCAAGGCTCTAGGCACCGGTCTCCCCCCGCATGCGTCTTAGTTCCTCCTCCCGTTCCCTCCCGGAGAGAAGACGGACCCGGGTATAGGTCCGTCCCTCCCGCACCTCTTTGGTTACACAAAAATGATGATCCGCCAGGGCGGCAATCTGCGGTAGATGAGTAACGCAGAGGACCTGGTCCCGTTGCGCCAGCTGGCGGAGTTTCTCTCCTACCCGTACCGCGGTGATCCCTCCGATTCCGGCATCCACCTCGTCAAAGACCAGACACAACCCTTCGCTTTCGCTGGAAAGCACCTTCTTCAGGGCCAGGAAGATCCGGGAGAGCTCTCCCCCGGAAGCCGCCTTTTCCAGAGGTCTTTCCGGGGTTCCCGGATTGGTGCGCACCAGGAAATGCACCCGGTCCAGCCCCTCCCGAGTAAGGTTTTCCGGTCGGGGTTCGGAACTATGTATCTCCACCCGAAAAGAGGCCCCCGGCAGAGCAAGATCCGAAAGCTCGGCGGTTACCAGTTCCGAAAGCCTTCGGGCGGCTTCCCTACGTCTTAAAGAAAGTTCGCGGGCCAGTCGAAGGGCCTCCTCGGCGCAGGCCCTCTCCCGGGCAGAAAGCTCCTCCAGACGATCCCCGGAAAGATCCAGTTCCTGCCGCCGAGTACGCAATTCCTCCAGGGTATCCAGGATCTCCTCCACCGTGGACCCGTATTTGCGTTTCAACCTCTCGATCCGGGCCAGGCGGTTCTCCACCTCCTCCAGGCGGGACTCGTCCTCGGGGAGCCCGGAAAGCCGCTCCGTCAGTTCCCTGGCTCCTTCCAGGACTTCATAATAGGCCCCCTCCAGCCGGTTAACCAGGGTTTCCAGATCCCGGGCGATCCCGGAAAGATCCCTGAGCCGGGAAAGGCCCCGGGCAACAAGGTCCGCCGCCTCCTGAAAAAGGTTCGCCCCTTCGGCCAGGCCTTCCTTAAGACGGGTAAGGTTGCGCAGGAGATCCCTTTCCTGGAGCAGGGCCTGATCCTCGCCCGGAGAGAGCGCGGCCTCCTCGATCTCGCGAATCTGAAAATCGAGAAAATCCCGTTCCCGAAGGGCCTGAGAGAGACGCTCCTTGAGGGAGGCCTTCTCCTCTCTTAACCGGTGCCAGGTGGAAAAGGCCCTCTCGTAGGCCCGGCGCTCCTCCGCCACCCCGGCCCATTCGTCGAGCAGCCTTAAACGGTAATCCGGGGCCAACAGGGCCCTAAACTCATGCTGCCCGGTAAGAACCACCAGCCCCCGGGTGAGTTCGGAAAGCATCTTCAGAGTCACCGGGGTCCCGTTCACAAAGATTCGGGAACGTTCCGGGGTGAGCACCCGACGAATAAGGACCTCTTCCGCGGGTTCCAAACCCAGGGCGGAAAGCCTCCCGGCCAGGCGGGAGGACACCAGAAGGGCCTCCACCACCGCTTCGCGGGCCCCGGGACGGAGATACCCCGGATCGGCCCGCTCCCCCAGGACCAGCCGGAGGGCCTTTATCAGGAGCGACTTCCCGGCCCCGGTTTCCCCGGTAAAAACAGTAAATCCCGGGGCCAGGGATAAAGAGGCCTCCTCGATAAGAAGGAAATTACGAAGGCGCAATTCAAGAAGCATGCCTTTTAATTATAAACATGCTAAAATATCCTCGAAAACCCGCGGGAGGAGGATATGGCTCTGGATAAGAAGAAGGCGGTAGAAGCGGCCATAGCCCAGCTCGAACGCCAGTTCGGTAAAGGGGCTATCATGCGCCTGGGGGAGAAGAATCGCCACATCGAGGCCCGGGCTATCCCCTCGGGCTCGCTCTCCCTGGACATCGCCACAGGCATCGGAGGCATTCCCCGGGGGCGCATCACGGAGATCTTCGGGCAGGAATCCTCGGGCAAGACCACGCTGGCCCTGCACATAGTGGCCGAGGCCCAGAAACGGGGCGGAGTGGCGGCCTTTATCGACGCCGAACATGCCCTGGATGTCCATTATGCGGAAAAACTGGGAGTAAACGTGGACGACCTTCTCATCAGCCAGCCGGATACCGGCGAGCAGGCCCTGGAGATCGCGGAGGTACTGGCCCGGAGCGGAGGGGTGGATGTCATCGTGGTGGATTCGGTGGCGGCCCTGGTCCCGGCAGCGGAACTGGAGGGGAACATGGATGAACAGCAGGTGGGGCTTCAGGCCCGGCTCATGTCCAAGGCCATGCGCAAGCTCACGGCGGTGATCGGAAAGACCGATACCGCGGTGATCTTCATCAACCAGACCCGGATGAAAATCGGAGGTTTCGGTTACGGCCCCCAGGAAACCACCACCGGAGGCATGGCCCTCAAATTCTATTCCACGCTGCGTCTGGACATCCGGCGCATCGGGCAGGTAAAAGAGGGGACGGACCAGATCGGAAACCGCACCCGGGTCAAGGTGGTCAAAAACAAACTGGCTCCTCCTTTCCGGGAGGCGGAATTCGACATCCTTTACGGAGAGGGCATCTCCAGAGAAGGCGAGATCCTGGATCTGGGTGTGGCCATGGGCCTCATCGAGAAGAGCGGGTCTTGGTTTTCCTACGGCGGTGAACGTCTGGCCCAGGGAAGGGAGAACGTAAGGCGGCTTCTGCGGGAAAAACCCGAACTGGCCCGGGAAATAGAGGCGCGTATCCGGGAAATGGCCGGGCTCCCGGTGGAGGAAGCCGAACCCCAGAAGGAGCACTGATGGAACCCGCCGCTCTTCGGGATCTCCTTTCCCAAACCAGGATCCTGGTGGTAGGGGATGTCATGCTGGATCAGTATTTCTGGGGGGAGGTGCGGCGCATCTCTCCGGAGGCTCCGGTTCCGGTCTTCGAACTGGGAGAGATCTCCCATACCCTGGGAGGGGCGGCCAACGTGGCGGCCAATCTTCGGGGGCTCGGGGCCCAGGCCCTCCTGTGCGGCCTGGTCGGAGCCGACCGGGAGGCCGAGATCCTGCGGGAACTGGCCGGCAAGGCCGGAATCGATCTCTCAGCAGTAATCCAGGACCCCTCTCGTCCCACCACGGTAAAAACCCGCATCATCGCCCGATCCCAGCACCTGCTGCGTATAGATAACGAAAACACCTCCGCTCCCTCTGCAGAGATCCGGGAAAATCTGAAGGCCCGGCTGGAAGAACTCCTTTCTGAGGTGCAGGCGGTGATCCTTTCGGATTATGCCAAGGGGGTGCTTTCCTCCCCGGCCTTTTGTTCCTGGGTGGTGGAGGAAGCCCGGCGTCGGCATCTTCCGGTCTTTGTGGATCCCAAGGGAACCCGCTGGGAAAAATACACCGGTGCCACCTGTATCACCCCCAATCGCAGCGAATTCCACGCCCTGGCCCAGGTCCTGGGGCTGGGAGATAAAAGCCTGGAGGAAGGAGCCCGGGAAATCGTACAGCGCTTCGAAACCTCTTTTACCGTGATCACCCTGGGAGCCGAGGGCATGTTTCTTTACCATCCCGCGGAGGGAAGCTGGCATTTTCCGGCCCGAGCGCGAGAGGTCTATGACGTCTCCGGGGCCGGAGACACCGCGGTCGCGGCCCTGACGGCTTTTTACACGGTCGGCCTTCCCCTTAAGGAAGCCGTGGCCTACGCCAACCTCTGTGCCGGGATCGTGGTGGGTAAGATGGGAACCAGACCCGTGTTCTGGGAGGAGTTCGAAAAAGCCTTAAAAGGAGGTCGGTAATGGGAGAAATAACAGCCGTAAAAGCCAGGGAAATACTGGACTCGCGGGGAAATCCCACGGTGGAAGCCGAGGTCTTTCTGGACTCGGGGGCCTTCGGTCGGGCGGCGGTGCCCTCCGGAGCCTCCACCGGGACCCATGAAGCCCTGGAACTCCGGGACGGAGAGAAGGATCGCTACGGAGGCAAGGGGGTGCTCCGGGCGGTTCAGAACATCAACGAAATCATCGCTCCGGAACTGGTGGGGCTGGAGTCCACCGAACAGGCGGAGATCGACCGTCTGCTGGTGGAGCTGGACGGTACGGAGAACAAGAGTCGCCTCGGGGCCAACGCCATCCTGGCTGTATCCATGGCAGTAGCTCAGGCCTCAGCCGCCGAGGCCGGGCTTCCGCTTTTCGCTTATCTGGGAGGCGTGGGCGCCCGGCTTCTTCCGGTTCCTTTCATGAACGTACTCAACGGGGGGATCCACGCGGACAATCCCCTGGATATCCAGGAATTCATGATTGTTCCCTGCGGATTCGAAAACTTCCGGGAGGCCCTGCGGGCGGGAGCGGAAACCTACCATGTCCTCAAGGCCGTGCTCAAGGAAAAAGGGCTTTCCGTAGCCGTGGGAGACGAAGGAGGGTTCGCCCCCCAGATAAAGGACACCCGGGAGGCCCTGAACCTCCTTCTTCTGGCCATTGAGCGGGCCGGTTACCGTCCGGGAGAGGAGATAGCCCTGGCCATAGACGCCGCAGCCAGCGAATTCTATCGCGAGGGGCGTTATCATCTCGAGGGTCGGGAGCTTTCCGCCGAGGAAATGACCGATTTTTACGAGGGGCTGCTCAACGACTTTCCCATCGTCACCCTGGAGGACCCCCTGGCCGAGGACGACTGGGAGGGGTGGGAGATTCTGGCTCGCCGTCTGGCCGATCGGGTCCAGATCGTGGGAGATGACATCTTCGTAACCAACGTGAAACGCATCCAGGAGGGACTCCGGAGAAAGATCGCCAACGCGGTCCTCATCAAGCTCAATCAGATCGGAACGGTCTCCGAGACCCTGCAGGCGGTGGAACTGGCCCATCGCAGCGGCTGGCGCACGGTAATCTCTCATCGTTCCGGCGAGACCGAGGACCACTTCATTGCCGATCTGGTGGTGGCGGTGAATGCCGGGCAGATCAAGACCGGAGCCCCCTGTCGCAGCGAACGAGTGGCCAAGTACAATCAGCTCCTGCGCATCGAGGAGGAACTGGGGCAGGCGGCCCTTTTCCCGGGGTGTGCCTTTTATCGCCGGGGGTAAGGTCGGAATCGGAACATGACCCGCAAGGAACTGGAAAGAAGACTGCGGGAGCGCCTGGCCTCGCAGGGGGAAAGGTGGTCTCCGGCCCAGGTGCATACCGCCCTTGAGGCCCTGTTTTCCCTGATGGAAAGACACCTTCAATCCGGCCGCAGGATCCGGCTTACCGGATTCGGGACCCTGGAGACGGTGGAAAGCCCCTCGGCTAGAGGCTACGATTTCCGTTCCGGAGCGGTCCTCGAACTTCCTCCCCGGCGCAGGATACGCTTTCGACCGGCCAGGAAACTTAAGCGGCTTTTAGCCTTTTAGAAATTCCCGCACCCGGCTGAGGACCTCTTCCCTCAGCCGGGTCGCTGCCT
>NZ_WFVX01000187.1:0-2814 GCF_015491435.1 Thermosulfurimonas sp. | reverse complement strand
GCGTTTCGGTTCGGTACGCCACGGCCGGGGCTTTGCCGCCCGTGAGGCCGTGTGCGGCAATTACGAAAGGGCCCTCTATCTTCTTCTGGTGGAGGGCTCGCAATACGAATACCAGCGTACCGCATCCTTCCGGGAATGTCTGCGTCGGCACTGGCCCCGGGTGGCTCCCTGCCTGGATCTGGCCCCCAGTCCCTGGGAAAGACGACTTCTGGAGTTTCTCTCCTCCCACCGCCCCAGCAAACGCACCTTCAAAAGGGCCTTCGCCCTGGTGGATAGCGAATATCTTCTCCTGCTGGCCCAGGCCTATCAGGCCTATCTCTGGAACGAGATCCTGAAGCTCTATCTGCTCCGCAGGGGGCTGGTGCACTTTCGGTTACCCTATCTTCTGGGGGAACTCTATTTTTATCGGGAGCTTCCCCCGGAGGAAAGCGAGCTTTTTACCCTCAAACTTCCCCTTCCCAGTCCCCGACTTCGTCTTTCCGAAAGGTGGCGGGATCTCTATCAGGAGGTGCTGCGCCGGGAGGGGATCGAGGACCTTTCCCGTCTGAGGACCCTGGTGCGGGGGCTGGTCTTTAAGACCTATCCGCGCGAGGCGGTGGTCTTTCCCCGGGAGATGAGCTTCCGTTTCGAGGATCCTCGCACCGTGCGTTTGCGGTTTTTCCTCCCCCGGGGTTCTTACGCCACCCTGGTGCTCAAACGCCTTTTTCGAGCCGGGACCTAGGACTTCTTTTCCAGAGGAGCCCCGCACTGCATACAGAAACGCGCGGTGATGGGGTTTTCGACCCCGCACTCCGGACAGGTCTGTTTTCGGCGGGGTTTTTGCGGGCCCTTTTCCCGACTTTGACCGGAGATGCGGGCCTCGTAATCCAGGATGGCTTCCTTTAAGGCCTTGGCTCCCAGCACCGAGCAATGCCATTTCTGTTTGGGGAGTCCGCCCAGTTCCCGGGCGATGTCTTCGTTGCGGAGGGCCTTGGCCTCCTCCAGGGTTCGGCCCTTGGCCATTTCGCTGACCACACTGGCCACGGCAATGGCCGCCACGCACCCGAAGGTCTTGTACTTCACATCCACGATGCGTCCATCCCGTACCTTGATGTAAAAGGTCATCATATCTCCGCAGGCGGGATTACCCACCTCGCCCACCCCATCGGCATCCTCCAGAGTTCCGATATTGCGGGGATGGGTGAAGTGTTCCAGGACTTTTTCCGTGTATTTTTCCGTAAACATAGACCTCCTCCTTGAGTCATTATTCTTTCCAGATCGGGCTCATGGCCCGCAAGCGGGCCACGGCCTGAGGCAGGACCTCGAGGACCCGTTCGATCTCCTCCTCGGTGTTCCATTCCTCCAGGGTAAGGACCAGGGATCCCTGGGCCACCACCTCGGGAAGACCGATGGCCCGGAGCACGGGCGAGGTCTTCAGGGCCTTGGAGGCGCAGGCGGAGCCGGTATTTCCGTAGATTCCGTATGCAGCCAGGGTAAAGACCAGGGCCTCGCCCTCGATGCCCTCGAAACAGAAGCTGGCGTGTCCCGGGAGTCTTCTCTCCGGATCGCCGGTATAGTGGGTTCGGGGGACCCGGGAGAGGATCCCTTCCACCAGACGATCGCGCAACCTCCGGAGGTAGGGTCCCTTGCGGGGGAGGCGCTCCTTAAGGATCCGGGCCGCCACCCCCAGCCCGATGATTCCGGGTACGTTTTCTGTTCCGGCCCGCCAGCCTCTTTCCTGGATTCCCCCGTGAATAAGGGGCATGATCCGGAGCCCTTTGCGAAGATAGAGGGCTCCCACCCCCTTGGGTGCTCCCAGACTGATCCCGGAAAGGGAGAGCAGATCCACGCCCAGTTCCTTTACCTGGACCGGGATCTGGCCCACCGAGGCCACGGCGTCGGTATGGAAGAAGGAACCGTTGGCGTGGGCGATCTCGGCCAGGGTGCGGATGTCCTGGATGGTGCCGATTTCGTTGCTGGCGTGCGCTACCGAGACCAGGATCGTGTCCGGGGTGAGCATCTTTTGCAGGGTTTCGGGGTTTACGCGCCCCTTCGAATCCACCGGGATAAGGGCCATTTCGAAGCCCAGTCTTTCCAGGAAGCGGGCGCTATTGAGAACGGAGTGATGTTCGATGGCCGAGACCAGGATACGCCGGCCTTTTTTGCTGTGGGCCAGGGCCAGCCCCTTGATGGCCAGGTTATTGGCCTCGGCCCCGCAGGAGGTGAAGATGATCTCTCCGGCTTCGGCTCCGATGAGATCCGCCACCCGGGCCCGGGCCTCCTCGATCCTTTCCCGGATCTCGCCCCCCAGGTCGTAAACCGCGGAGGGATTCCAGAACCATTCCCGGAAATAGGGCTGGATGGCCTCCCATACCTCCGGGAGAACCGGGGTGGCTGCGGCATGGTCCAGATAAATGATTTTTTCCTTCATCGTTTTAACTCCGGATGTTTTTCGGTGTCCCGAACCTTTTTGATATAAAAACGGAAGAACCCCTCATCCTCCTTGAGCCCCAGGAATTCCTGACCTTTCTTGGCGCACCAGGCCGGGATATCCTCCAGGGCCCCGTCGTAATCGGTAAGGATCTCCAGGATCTGGCCCACCTCCAGTTCCTTCAAGAACTCCTCGGGCTCCAGCAGATGCATGGGACACATGCGATAAACCAGGTCCACCGTGACATCGGCCTGCATCTTCTCTACGAACTTCATGGCCCCCACCTTACTCTAGTATTCTAGTAGGAAAATAACCCCCTTAATTCCTATTGTCAAGATAGGAAATAGAGGAAAGGAATTTTTCCGCAGGCCGGGGCATGGTAAGCTAGGGACCGTGCTGGTGGT
>NZ_WFVX01000186.1:0-25545 GCF_015491435.1 Thermosulfurimonas sp. | reverse complement strand
GGATGGGTCTCCTTCGGTAATATAGTCCGTAGCTCCAGGCTATATATTCGCTGAGACGGTCCAGTTCCCTGGAGGGCAACTCGAAGACACGGCTCACGAGAGCGGAGGTCTTGGCGGTAAGAAGCCCGCCGCAAAGTTTAGGCCGGGGGAAACAGTCTTTGTCCAGGAGAAGGACCCGCATTCCCCAGCCGCTCAAAAGATAGGCCGCCGTAGAACCCGCCGGGCCCCCTCCTACGATCACCACATCGGCAACCATTAAAAACCTTGAGTCCTTGGTTTTAAGAAAAGATTGTACCCCAAGATATCCCTGAAAAAACCTAAGGGATAAAAAGGATGGTAAGGCGTAGTGTCTTTTTAACTAGAGGATTCTCAATAAATTCTGGCTCCCCGGGCAGGACTCGAACCTGCAACCCTCGGGTTAACAGCCCGATGCTCTGCCGATTGAGCTACCGGGGAACCTAGTTTCTATTTAACTTAAAGGGTTGCTCAAACATGTCAAGAGGAAAAATATATAAACCCTGGTGCCCCCGGGAGGACTCGAACCCCCAACCAACGGCTTAGAAGGCCGCTGCTCTATCCGATTGAGCTACGGGGGCACACTTTTATATTATTTTAACCGTTCTTTGGGGGTAGAAAATACCCCCTGAAACAACCCCTGCCTTTAAAGAAGGACCTTCTCTTCCTCTAGATCTTCGGAAATCTCCTGGATACTGGGAATGACCTCCGGAGCCCGGATGAACTCCCGGATCTTTTCGATCTCCTGGGGAAGATCCGGGTCCGCCTGACAGGTGCTGCACTGTCGCACATGACGATGGATAAATTCCATCATCCGGGCCGGAGCCAGGGCATCCTCCCTAACTTTTAAAAACCATTCCCGGGCCAAAGTTCTAAGCCGTTTGCACTGCATCTTTCCTTAACCCTCTTCTAAATCTTTCGGAGTCTCACCCGTAATCTTCAATCTTAAAATTTGTTCCTTCTCTAAAGCTTATCAAGGAACCCGGCTCGGTTCCTTGACGAAAACCGAAGTAGCCTTTATATAAAGGAGCCGAAAACGAAAATCAAGGGGTGAAGAGGGCATGGCTAGACATAAAAAGATCGAGCGGAAAAGGGAAATCGAACGCCGTCGCCGTCGAAGGGCCAAGCTGGCCAAGCTGCGGGCTAAAGGTCTATTCCCCCGTCCGGAGGGCTATGACCCTCGAGTATATCCTTACGTAGCCTATGCGGTAGCTAAAGGCATAATGAGCCTCGAGGAGGCCCTGGCCCGTCTGGAAAAGGCCAGGCTCCCCGAGGGCCAGGCCTAACCCCGGGCCTTCTCTATCAGCGAAAGCATCTCTCGTACGGCTTCCTTCATTCCCACCATAATGGCCCGGGCTATAATAGCGTGTCCAATACTGAATTCCTCTATTTCCGGGATGGCCGCTACCGGTTCTATGTTTTCGTAAGAAAGGCCGTGTCCGGCATGTACCTCAAACCCCAGGTCCCGGGCCACCCGGGCGGCCTCCTCCAGACGGGAAAGTTCGCGCTCCATCTCTTCCGCTCCCCGGGCCTCGGCGTAATGACCGGTATGCAGCTCCACCACATCGGCCCCGGTCTTGGAGGCCGATTTTAACTCCGCCGGATCCGGATTGATAAAAATACTCACTTTAGGGATTCCGCCTTTCTTTAAACGTTCCACCGTGGCTCGCACCTCCCTGACCCGACCCTTTACCGCCATCCCCCCTTCGGTGGTGACTTCCATGGGACGCTCCGGAACCAGGGTCACCTGATCGGGATTTACCGTAAGGGCAAATTCTATCATCTCCTCGGTGGGGGCCATCTCCAAAATCAATTTGGTCTTTATGATCTCTCTCAGAAGCCGCACATCCCGCTCTTGGATATGACGCCGGTCGCCCCGCAGATGCACCACAATGCCGTGGGCTCCACCCAGTTCCGCCAGTACTGCGGCGTGTATCGGATCCGGGTAATGCACCTTGCGGGCTTCCCGCACCGTAGCCACATGATCCACATTTACCGCAAGTTTAGCCGGCATATATTCCCTCCTTCTTACAAGATTTAAAATGGCCCGTCTTTCGGGCCCTAAGAGCCTCCGCAAGAGTTCTTCCTCCTTCCTGGCCATAAGCCAGGGAGCCCATCGACCTCGTTCGTGTTCGTAACCGAGAAGATGCAAAAGACCGTGAAGGGCCAGCGACAGGAGATAATCCCTCAAAGGCACTCCGTATTCCCGGGCTTCCCGTCGGGCGGTGTCCCGGGAGATAAAGATCTCTCCCAGATAAGTGGGGCTGGCGGGACGCTGACCCTCCCACAAAGAGAAAGAAATGACATTGGTGGGGCCCTCACGGCCCAGATATTCCCGATTAAGAAGGGCGATCTCTTCGTCGGTTACCAGATACAGGTGGACCACCTTGCCCTTAAGTCCCAGAAGCTGCAGGGCCCGGAAAAGGCCCTCCTGAAGGAACTGATGATAGTTCATCGTTCCCACACCTTGCGTGCAAAGATAAGATAGCCGGTATGCGCCACCATGCGATCTTCCGGACGCAGACGCTCGGGATTAAGCTTGTAAAAACGCTGAAGCACCTCCTGAACCTCCAGAGCCACGAAGGGAAGCTCCCCCAGGGCCTGAAGGAGCCGGGAAACCTGATTGGTGGTAGGGACCAGGGCCCCGAGAGGCGCCCCTCCCTTGAGGGCCTTCCAAGCCGTGTCCAGGAGGTCCCAGGGCTCCCGCACGTCCAGAAAGACCGCGTCCGCCTCTTCCTCTTCCTCAAAACCCGGCTCCGCCGCTCCCTTGAAGACCACCCTTTCCTCCAGTCCCACCCTCCTCAGGTTCTCTCTGGCCAGCTGGCGAAAACGATCCTCCTTCTCGTAGGTAATAACCCGTCCCTCCGGCCCCACGGCCCGGGCCAAAGCCATGGTAAGGGCCCCGGAGCCGGTTCCGCATTCCACAATGGTCTTCCCCGGACCCACATCCAGTTTCAGAAGGATAATCCCTATCTCTTTGGGATAGATAATCTGGGTGGCCCGTTTGAGCTTCATCAGGTAATCGTGAATCACCGGTCGCAGGGCATAAAAGGGGGTGCCGTGGACTCCCGTTAACCGGGTTCCATAGGGCTGGCCCACAAGGTCGGCCAGCTTCACATAATCGCGATGCGTATGAAAGGGACGGTCCTCCACCCGCAGGAGATAGGTGTTCCCGTCCCCGGAAAGGAGAAGAATAAGATCCCCTTCCCTGATCCGTTCGGTCATTTAGTCTCCGGCGGAAAGAAAGGTTCGGTAAGCCTTATAAGTCATGTAGAGATCGGCCTTGTGGGCCACCTCGAAGGGAGAATGCATTCCCAGGAGGGGAGGCCCCAGATCCACGATGTCCATTCCGTAAAGGGCCAGATACTTGGCCACCGTACCTCCTCCACCCTCGTCCACCTTGCCCATGGAAGCCGCCTGATAAACCACCCCGGCCTCGGAAAAAACCCTCCTTAGCCAGGCCATGTATTCGGCATGGGCATCGTTGGCCATGTATTTTCCACCGTGGCCGGTGTATTTGGTAAGCACCACTCCGTAGCCCATACGGGCATCGTTCAGCTTTTCGTGTACCTCCAGGTAATGGGGATCCATGCCTGCGGTAACATCTCCGGAGACGGCCCTGGTACGCAGAAAGGTCTCCAGCACCGTATCTCCCTGCGGACTAACTCCCCAGATCTTCAGGTAATCATAGACAAGTTTTTCCAGGAAACGGCTCTTGGCCCCGGTATTTCCGTCAGAACCGATCTCTTCCTTGTCCAGAAAGAGCACCAGAGTGGAATAAACGGGTTCCCGAGTCTCCAGGACAGCCGCCAGTGCCGCAAAAGCGCAGATGCGATCGTCCTGACCGTAGCCTCCGATAAAGGCTCGATCGAGCCCCACCTCCAGGGCCGGCCCGGCCGGAACGGCTTCCAATTCGGCGCTTACAAAATCCTCCTCGGTAAGACCGTATTTCTCATGAAGGAGTTTGAGTACCGAAAGTTTGACCCTTTCCTTGTCCTCCGTACTCCCTACCAGGGGCAGGCCTCCCACCAGAAGATTGAGTTTTTCCCCGGGAATAGCCTCGGAGAGCTTTTTATCCCCCTGCACCTTGCGGGAGAGGTGAGGCAGGAGATCGCAGACCGTAAGTACCGGATCCTTGGGATCCTCACCTATAACTATCCGGATCCGGCTTCCATCGGGTTTGACTACCACTCCATGCAGGGCCAGCGGCCTGGCTACCCAGTGATATTTCTTGATCCCGCCGTAATAGTGCGTTTTGAAAAAGGCCAGATCCAGATCCTCATAAAGGGGATGCAACTTAAGATCCAGCCGGGGACTGTCGATATGGGTGGCGATCAAACGCAGGCCATAATAGGGAGGTTTTTTTCCGGCCACAAAAACGGCCAGACTCTTCCCCCTAAAGACCTGGTAGAATCTGGCCGAAGGTCTCTCGGAAAACTCGTGCCTCTTAAGAAGGGCCACCATGGCCTCCACACATTCTCTTTCCGTTTTGGCCACGGAAAGAAATCGCCGATAATCCTCGGCCAAGCGCTCTATGGCCTCCTTTTCCTCTTCCTTAACCTGGTCCCACACCGGCTTCGGGGTATAAGCCAGCTTTTCCTTAAGTTCCTTGAGAGCTTCCTCCCTGGATGCCATAAAAACCCCCTTTTTACCGACTTTGGCCCAAAGTTAGCCTGCAAGAGCCGGTGGGTCAACTCTCCGGTCTTGCCCCGGGCCAAGAATTAAAGGATAAAATATTCCCTGGATCTCAAAGAAGGAGGCCAAAGGATGTTTCGAAAAGTATGCGGTCTGGCTCTGGTCCTCATTCTTCTCTGGCCGGCCCTGGCCCATGCCCAGCACGGAGCCTGGGAGGGATGCACCCTGGAGAGCACCAATTCCTCAGTTTCCCAGAAATCTCCGTCCAATTCGGCAAAGAAACCCGGTAAAGGGGCCATTCCCGGAAAGAAAAGGAAAAACCCCGGCCTTGGCGTTAAAGGGCGTGCTCCTCGATAAAACGCCGCACGGCCTCTACCCGGGCCGGGAGGATGACCACCTTCCGGGGGCGTGTCCCCAGGTCGCGCAACGGCTCGGGTACCGGGGGCTCGAATCCCAGGGCCCGGGCCACCGCCTGAGGAAATTTGGCCGGATGAGCCGTGGCCAAAGAGATGGTGGGCACCTCGGGGTCCGCAAACTCCAGAGCAGCCCTCACCCCCACCGCCGTGTGCGGATCCAGGATATAACCGGTCTCCTGATAAAAGGCCCGAATGGTGGCTAAGGTCTCCTCCTGAGAAACCGAGCGGGAGAGAAAATCTTCCTGCACCCGACGAACCTCCTCCTCGGAAAAGCGAAGTCGGCCCTCCCGGGCGAAACGCTCCATGGCCTGGCGCACCCTGGCCGTGTCTCCGTCCCAGAGATAATAAAGATAACGTTCAAAATTGGAGGCCACCTGAATATCCATGGAGGGGCTGATGGTGGGAACAACCTCCCGCACCGAGTAATCCCCCTTCTCCACAAAGCGGGTGAGGATGTCGTTCTCGTTGGTGGCCAGAATCAGGCGCTCTATCCGGCCGGCAAGCATACGCCGGGCCAGATACCCGGCGAAGATGTCTCCGAAGTTCCCGGTGGGAACGGAAAAGCGCACTCTCTCCTTCCCCTCGGCTTCGGAGACCCGAAAATAGGCCCAGAGGTAATAGACGATCTGGGCCATTACCCGGGCCCAGTTGATGGAATTCACCGCCCCCAAACGGTATCGACGTTTGAATTCCAGATCCGAAAAAAGCCGTTTCACAATGGCCTGGCAATGGTCAAAGGTCCCCTGAATGGCCAGATTAAAGACATTGGGATCCGTTACCGTGGTCATCTGGAGGGCCTGCACCGGGGAGACCCTTCCGTGGGGATGAAGGATAAAGATGGCCATATTCTTTTTCCCCCGGACCCCGTAAATAGCCGCCGAACCGGTATCCCCGGAAGTGGCTCCCAGGATGTTCAGTTTCTCCCCGCTTCTAAGAAGGAGATATTCAAAGAGGTTTCCCAGAAATTGAAGAGCCACATCCTTGAAGGCCAGAGTGGGACCGTGAAAGAGCTCCAAGATCCACAGAGGGCCCTTCCTGACCACCGGGGTAACCTCGGGATGAGTGAAGGTGCGATAGGATCGTTCCACCAGTTGATAAAGGTCCTCCGGGGGGAGATCATCCACAAAAAGGCTGAAGACCCGGAAGGCCAGCTCCGGATAGGAAAGCCGCGCCCAGGAGCGCAGATCCTCCTCGGAGAGAACAGGAATCCGCTCCGGAAGGAAAAGACCCCCGTCCTCGGCCAGTCCAGCCAGGACCGTCTGACAGAAGGGAAGCGGAGTAATACCACCCCGGGTACTCAGGTAACGCATGGTTAAACTTTAAAACGGGAAACGTTTTCGGCAAGCTGGTGGGCCAGGGCCACCAGTTTGCGCATGGCTTCCATATTCTCCTTGATGCCGGAAAGGGCCTTTTGAGCGGCCTGATAGGCCTCCTCGGCCTCCCGGGCAAATTCCTCGGCCCCGGCCTTCTGATCCTCCACCTTTTGAGCGATGTCTCCGATAACCGCAGTCTGTTCCTCCACCGCGCTGGCGATGGCCGAGGCAATCTGATCTATTTCCTGGATAATAGAGGCTATTTCATCCGCGGCCCGAATGGCCTCTTCGCTTCCGGATTGCATGGCTCGAATTCGCTGAGTAATGTCCTCGGTGGCTTCAGCGGTCTGGCGGGCCAGTTCCTTGACTTCGTTGGCCACCACGGCAAAACCCTTGCCAGCCTCCCCGGCCCGGGCGGCCTCGATGGTGGCATTTAAGGCCAGGAACTTGGTCTGTTCGGCAATGCCGGTAATGAGCTGGATCACCCCCTCGATCTCCTGCGAGGCCTCCCCCACCCGGTTCATGATCTCCTGGGCCCGTTGAGCCTTCTCCACTGCCTCCCGGGTCACCATACTCGCCTTGGTGGTGTTCTGACTGATCTCCTGAATGGCTGCGGAAATCTCGTTTATGGATCGAACCTCTTCCTCCACGCTCTCCAGAACCCGGTGGGCCTCCTCCCGCATCCGGGTGGCCCTCTCTCCGGCCTCCTCGGCCTCCCGCGAAGCCTCTTCCAGCCGGCCTCTCACCTCCTCGGACACCCTCTCCAGGTTCTCGGAACCGGAAGCTACATCCCGCAGCAGGGGCCGCAGCGAAACTACCATCTGTTCCAACCGCTGAAGGATCCGGGAGATTTCGTCCCGTCCGGGAATGGAAAAGGAACGCGAAAAATCCCCGTGGGCCAGGTCATCCACCACGGAAAGGATCATCCCTACGCCCCGTGAAAGCCTTACCGCGATAAAGACCAGCATCAGAAAAGCCGCCACGATCAAAATCAGGGTGGTAATGAACACCGCCTTTTTACTCAATTCCAGGGCCGAATAGGCCTCCTCTTTGGCCCGGGCTTCCCGCACTTGAACAAATTCCGCATTGAGCTTGCGCAGGAGCGCAAAAAGTCGTTTGGAGGTGGGATTAATGTCTTCATTATAAGTCCTCACTATATCCTCGTAATCGGCCTCCTCAGCAAAAAGCTTTTGCACTTTGGCTGCGGAAAGGTGTAAACGACGATCGGTCTCTAAAATCTTACTTACCAGAGCGGCCTCCTCCGGGGATTCCGGATGGTATTCGGCCAGAAACCTCTCCAACGGACAGCGAGAGGGATCGGTCTCCACCCGGGGAGCACTTTCGTTCAGAAGACCGGTAAGGAAATTAACCTTCCAGCGAATATGATAGGCCAGAAAATCCTTAACCTTTCGGGTGACCTCGGTGGCTCTTTGAGCCCTTTCATAATCCTTAAAGGCTTGCTTCTGTAGATACCAGAGAACCGCCAGATTAAACAAACTCAAAAGCACTATTCCCGCAAGGACCACGGCCAACTTCTGCCACATCTTCAGAGAGCGATCCACCCTTTCCGTAAGTCCCATTCACGACCTCCTGTGGTAAAATTTGGAATTATAAAAAGTTATTTTACCGATCATCTAGAGTTTAGATCAAGGGGGAAGGAAATAAATGCCTAAAATCCTCTATTTCCCGGTGGAGGATCGGGAAATTTTTGAAGCCCTGAGTCCTGGAGAGTTGATCTTGATCCGGGGCAGGCTGCTGGGGGCCCGGGATGCCACCCATCGACGGATGCTGGAACTTCTGGACCAGGGAAGGGACCTTCCCGTTCCCCTGGAGGGAGAGTGTCTTTATTACGTGGGGCCGAGTCCGGCCCCCCCGGGAAAGATGATCGGGGCTGCCGGCCCTACCACCGCCTATCGCATGGATCCCTATACTCCCCGTTTACTGGAGCTGGGTCTGGCTGCCACCATGGGCAAGGGGCCACGGGGGCCGGAGGTACGGGAAGCCATAAAACGACACCGGGCCCTCTACCTGGCCACCTTCGGAGGGGCCGGAGCTTATCTGGCCCGCCGGATCACTTCGGTACGGGTGCTGGCTTTCGAGGACCTGGGCCCCGAAGCCCTGCTGGAACTGGAGGTGGAAAACTTTCCTGCGGTGGTCATCAATACCCCCTCCGGCGAGGATTATTACCAGGAGGTGCTCCGGCGTGCCGGTAGCCTGGGGTGAAATTCGCCATTATCGCACCTGGCTGCGCCCCGGCCAGGGACTTCGGGCCTTCCGGGTGGTGTATCGGGAAACCGACCTGGCCCTCCTGGCCGAAAGGGATCTTTCCATGGAGGTGCTCCATCTCATCCAGGAGATCCGGCGACCACTGGAAAGATACATCCAGGATCATCCGGAATTCCTCAAGGCCCTGAAACCCCTCTCCGAAGACCCCAGCGCCCCGCCCCTGGTCCGAAAGATGATGACCGCGGCACGCCTGGCCCGGGTGGGTCCCATGGCTGCGGTGGCCGGAGCCATTGCCGAAGAGGTGGGACATCGGCTTCTCGCCCGGGGATTAACCTCTCAGGTGGTGGTGGAAA
Source organism: Thermosulfurimonas sp. (assembly GCF_015491435.1). Lineage (NCBI taxonomy): Bacteria > Pseudomonadati > Thermodesulfobacteriota > Thermodesulfobacteria > Thermodesulfobacteriales > Thermodesulfobacteriaceae > Thermosulfurimonas > Thermosulfurimonas sp. The sequence continues at coordinate 16,587 of NZ_WFVX01000186.1, read as the reverse complement.
ACGGAGGAGACATCTTCCTGGCCCTTGAGCGTTCGGCCACCGTGGCCCTCTACGCCGGGGAATCCCCCCTTTCCGGACGGGTGGGTTTGCGCATAGCCCGGGAATTCATGCCCTGCGGGGTATGCACCTCCTCCGGACGGGTAGGACACAGCCTCTCCTTGGGCCGCGCCGAAGCGGTTTGCGTCATCGCCCGCGACACCGCTCTGGCCGACGCTGCAGCCACCGCTCTGGCCAATCTGGTAAAGGGGCGCAAGTCCCTGCCCCGGGTGCTGGAGGCCGCAGAGGATATCCCCGGAATCCTGGGGGTGGTGGCAGTGGTAGAGGATCGACTGGGCGCCAGAGGGAAAGCGGTGGAACTGGTATCCCTATGAACGGAGCCTATCAGGTAACCCTGATCGGGATAGGGATCAACTTTTTTCTGGCTGCTCTCAAAATCGCTGCCGGATGGTGGGGACACAGCCAGGCTGTGTTCGCCGATGGTATCCACAGTCTTTCGGATCTGGCCACGGATTTCCTCACCCTGTTCGGTATCCGTTACGGAAGCGCACCCCCCGACGCCTGCCATCCTTACGGCCATCGACGCATCGAAACCCTCATCGCCGTAATCATCGGCGTGATCCTGGGGGCCGGAGCCCTGGCCCTTACCGGCAAGGCCCTCTATTCCCTGGTTACCTGTTCTCAGGGGAAACTTCTCCCGGCCTGGGTCCTCCTTCCCCCTACCCTCTCCCTCTTTCTCAAGGAGGCCCTCTACCGGGTAACCCTGAAGGTAGGACAACGTCTGGGTTCCCCGGCGGTAATAGCCAATGCCCTTCACCACCGTTCGGATGCCTTAAGCTCCATCCCGGCCATAGCCGGACCGGCCCTGGCCGCCTGGCGACCGGATCTGACCTTCTTCGACCCCCTGGCCTCGGTGGCCGTCTCCTTCTTCATCCTTAAGGCCGCCTGGGAAATCATTCATCCCGGGGTGGTGGAACTCTGCGACGGGGTGAGCGTCGGGGAAACCGAAACCATCCGTAAAGAAGTCCTGGGGGTTCCGGGGGTTAAAGGCACCCACCGTATCCGCACCCGCAAGCACGCCGGACATACCCTGGTGGATCTACATATCCAGGTGGACCCGGAACTTTCGGTGCGGGAAGGACACGCTATTTCCGAAAGGGTCAAAAGAACCCTTCTCCATCACCACCCCCGGATCATCGATGTGGTGGTGCATCTGGAACCCTTTGAGGAGATTAACCCGGAGGCCAGCTCATCTCCCGACCGGCCAGAAGGTGCAGATGAAGGTGAAACACGGTCTGACCGGCCAGCGAACCGGAATTAAGAACCAGGCGATACCCCCGGGTGGGATCCTGGGAGGGGGAATGCCCTAGATCCTCGGCAATCTTGCGGGCCACCCAGAAAAGATGCCCGATAAGCTCCCGGTCTTCCTCCTCCATCTCATGGATCCCGGCCAGATGTTTCTTGGGAATGATGAGGATATGTATGGGAGCCACCGGGTTGATATCATGAAAGGCATAGGCCAGTTCATCCTCGTAAACCTTGCGGGAGGGAATTTCTCCCCTCAGGATCTTACAGAAGATACAATCCCCCATCTGCTCCTCCCCGTGGTCTTTTGTTCTTTTATAGAAAATTTTCCGCCTTGCCTCAAGGCCTCAAGAGACCTATTTTAAAGTTATGCGGGAGGCCCTTCTCTACGAGCGGCTGGAAGGACGGGAGGTGCGGTGCCATCTATGTAACCATCGCTGCCGCATTCCCCCGGGAAAGACCGGTCTGTGCGGGGTGCGCAAAAACGAGGAGGGGGTTCTTTATTCCCTGGTCTATGGCCAGATTATCGCCCGACATGTGGACCCCATAGAAAAAAAACCCCTCTTTCACTTCCTGCCCGGGAGTTTGAGTTATTCCATAGCCACGGTGGGCTGTAACTTTCAGTGTGATTTCTGTCAGAACTTCGAGATCTCGCAATTTCCCCGCCATTACGGTTATGTGACCGGAGAAAGAATTTCTCCGGAGGAGGTGGTGGCCGAGGCCCTGCGCTCGGGTTCCCGGTCCATCTCCTATACCTATACCGAACCCACGGTCTATTTCGAGTTCGCTCTGGATTGTGCCCGACTGGCCGATGAGAAGGGGCTCAAAAACGTTTTTGTTTCCAACGGTTATATGACCCCGGAAGCCCTGGACACCCTGCATCCCCATCTTCATGCCGCCAATATCGATCTTAAGGCCTTTCGGGAAGAATTCTACGCCCGACACTGTAAGGCCCGGCTGAAACCGGTCCTTGAAACCCTTAAATATCTCAAGCGTCTGGGGGTATGGCTGGAGGTAACCACCCTTATCATTCCCGGAGAAAACGACGATCCCGGAGAGTTGCGAGAGATCGCTGCCTTCATTCGGGACGAACTGGGGCCCGAAACCCCCTGGCACGTAACCCGCTTTTACCCCACCTATCGTCTCCTTACCCGTCCTCCCACCCCGGTAGAGATCCTCCAGCGAGCCTATAGCCTGGGGCGTGAGGCCGGGTTGAAGTACGTCTATACCGGTAACATTCCCGGAGACAAAGGGGAAAACACCTATTGCTGGTCCTGCGGACGCCTGCTCATTGAACGTTACGGTTTCCGGATCCTGAAAAACGAAATCACCCCTGAAGGGCGTTGTCCGGAGTGCGGGGCGGTCATTGATGGTCTCTGGGAATGAAAAGATAATCCTTCTCGACCATGGAAGCGGGGGCCGGGCCACCCACCGTCTGTTGCGGGAGATAATCCTTCCGGCCTTCGGGCAGGAAGATTATTTGCTCGACGCGGCCCTTCTGGAATTAAACGCCTCCTCCCTGGCCTTTACCACCGATGGCTTCGTGGTGGATCCCATCTTTTTTCCCGGCGGAAACATCGGCTCTCTGGCCGTACACGGCACGGTGAACGATCTGGCCATGGCCGGGGCCGAGCCCCTCTATCTTTCCTGTGGTCTCATCCTGGAGGAAGGCCTCCCGGTGGACGATTTGCGGAGGGTGGTAGAATCCATGGCCGAAGCCGCCCGGGAGATCGGCGTGCGCATCGTCTGTGGCGACACCAAGGTGGTGCCCCGGGGGAAGGCCGACCGGATCTTTATACACACCACCGGGATCGGAAAAATAGTCCTGGAGCCACCTCCGCATCCCTCCCGCATTCGTCCCGGGGACGAAATCCTGGTCTCCGGGCCGGTTGGGGAACATGGCCTGGCGGTGCTGGCGGCCCGGGAAAATATCCCCCTGCGGGGGCTGAGCAGTGATTCGGCTCCGGTCTGGCCCCTGGTGCAGGCCCTGATCCAGGCCCTGGGCACGGAGATCCACGCCCTGCGCGATCCTACCCGGGGAGGACTGGCTACCACCCTCAACGAACTGGCCCAAGAATCCGGGACCGAAATGGAGATCCGGGAAAAAGACCTCCCCCTGCGGCCCGAGGTCCGTGGCGGATGCGAAATCCTGGGGCTGGATCCCCTCTATCTGGCCTGTGAAGGACGATTTGTGGCTATCGTGGCCCCGGGGGCCGGAACCCGGGCCCTGGAGATTCTGCGCAAACTCCCCGGAGGGAAGCAGGCCTCCCTCATCGGAAAAGTCCTCAGTTATTCGGAAAATCCCCGGGTAATTCTGCACACCTCCATCGGAGGGGAACGCATCCTCCCGGTCCTCACCGGAGAACCCCTCCCCAGGATCTGTTGAAACTTGAATATTCCTCTCCCAAGCGTTTAAATTAGGCTGATTTTCTGCAGGAGGGCGAAAATGGAAAGGCTTTCCCCGGAAGAGGCCCTGGCATACCTGAAGCGAGGAACCGTGGACATCGTGGAGGAAGAGGAACTCCTGGCCAAACTTAAACGGTCCGCGGAGACCGGAATCCCTCTGCGGGTCAAGGCCGGTTTTGATCCCACCGCTCCGGACCTCCATCTGGGTCACACGGTGCTCCTGCGCAAGATGCGCCATTTTCAGGACCTGGGCCACGAGGTCTATTTCCTCATCGGAGATTTCACGGCCATGATCGGAGACCCCTCCGGACGCTCGGAAACACGTCCCCCGCTCACCCGGGAACAGGTCCTGGAGAATGCCCGCACCTACGCGGATCAGGTCTTCAAGATCCTGGATCCGCAAAAGACCCGGGTGGTCTTTAACAGTCACTGGATGAAGGAACTGAGCGCCGAAGACTTCATTCGTCTCTGTGCCAAATATACCGTGGCCCGAATGCTCGAACGCGAGGACTTCAAGAAACGTTTCGAGTCCGGGCGAGCCATCTATATCCATGAACTCATCTATCCCCTGATCCAGGCCTACGACTCCGTAGCCCTCAAGGCCGACGTGGAACTGGGGGGAACGGATCAGCTCTTCAACCTCCTGGTGGGGCGCGAAATCCAGAGGGAATACGGTCAGGAACCCCAGGTTATCCTCACCGTTCCCATCCTGGAAGGCCTGGACGGGGTTCAAAAGATGTCCAAAAGCCTGGGTAATTATGTGGGCATCACCGAACCTCCGGGAGAGATGTTCGGAAAACTCATGTCCATCTCCGACGATCTCATGTGGCGTTATTATGAACTCTTAACCGATCTTCCCCTGGCGGAGATAGAGTCCCTTAAAAGGGCGGTGGCCGAGGGAAGGGAACATCCCAAGGAGGTCAAAAAACGTCTGGCCCTGCTCATCGTGTCCCAGTTCCATTCCGAAGCCGCAGCCCGGGAGGCGGCCGAGGAATTCGAACGGGTCTTTTCCCGCCGGGAGATACCCCGGGAGGTGCCGGAGATCCGTACCGGCTCCGGAAAGATCTGGCTTCCCGGACTTCTCAAGGAAGCCGGACTGGTCAAGAGCACCTCCGAAGGTAAACGGCTCGTGGCTCAGGGAGCGGTCAGGTTTGTGGAGGGAGGGACCATCCGGGAGGAAAATCTGGATCTTTCCCCCGGGGAATACTATCTGCGCATCGGCAAGAAACGCTTTCTCAAACTCCTCATCACCTCATGAGCGCCGGACCGGGCGAGATCATCCTCGCCCCCATGGCCGGATTCACCCATTCTCCCTTCCGGAGGCTGGCCCGGCGCCTGGGGGCCGATCGAACCTGGACCGAACTCATCAGCGCGGACATGATCCTTCGCCAGGGAGTGGAAGACCCCCTTCTCCATTTCACCCCGGAGGAACGCCCCCTGGTGGTGCAGCTCTTCGGAAACGACCCGGAAACCCTCTATCTGGCAGCCTGCACGGTGGCGGAGAAACTGCGTCCGGACGGTCTGGATCTCAATCTGGGCTGCTCGGTAAGGAAGATCGTCTCCCGGGGAGCCGGGGCCGGGCTCCTGCGTCATCCCGAGCGTCTCCGATCCTGCATCCGCGCCCTGGTCCTGGCCGCCCGAAGTTATGGTCTTCCCGCCTCGGCCAAGATCCGCCTCGGCTGGGATCAGGATCGCCTGGAAGAAATCGCCACCCTCTTGGTCACCGAAGGGGTCTCCACCATCGTGGTGCACCCCCGTCTGGGGGTGGAAGGGTTCTCCGGCCGGGCTCGCTGGAACCGCATCCGGGATCTCCAGAACCTGGTCGGGGATAAGGTGCTGGTGGTGGGAAACGGAGACATTTCCCGCTGGGAGGACATCGACAGGATGAAGGAGGAGACCGGGTGTGCGGCGGTAATGATCGGCCGGGCAGCCCTCAAAAATCCTTGGATCTTCGAAGAATATCGCAGAAAAAGAAGCATCCTTCGGGGAGCGAGGGAAAGGGCCTCCCTGGCCCTCGACCTCCTTGAGGAAATGGCCCGGTTCTTCCGTCCCGAAACCGCGGCCAAGAAGATCAAGGCCTTCCTGGCCCAGCTTTTCAAAGGGATTCCCTACAAAAAGGACTTCCTCCCTCCCCTTCTCACCGCTCCGGATTATCGGACCCTCTGCCTTCTCCTCCAGGACCTGGCCGGTTGCCCCCCGCGGGACTAGAATGGGGGAGGGGGAAACCCGAATCCAGCTCACCAGGAGGTATTCATCATGAAAGCCTTAAGAGCCCAGCGAATCCTTATGGGATTGATCCTTCTTGCCGGGTTGTTGCTCTACCGGTCCGGCCACGGATGGGGGGAGTATATCATCTGGTTCGTGGCCCTCATGAGCATCTTTTCGGCCATCATCAACTTCTGTCCCTCGGAGTGGTTCTTCCGCAAGATCTTTAAGGAATAGAAGAAGGGCCGGGAATCATCCCGGCCCCTTTTAGCCTCTAGAAGGGAAGTTCCAGCTCGGCCTTCTTCTCCGCAGCCAGGGCCTTCCTCTCTTCGGCTTTCATATCGTAATAGACCCGACCCGTACCCGCAGGGATCAGGCGCCCGATGATCACGTTTTCCTTCAGTCCGCGCAGGTAATCCACCTTACCGGCCAGGGCGGCATCGGTGAGCACCCGGGTGGTCTCCTGGAAGGAGGCCGCGGACAGCCAGCTCTCGGTATTGAGCGCGGCCTTGGTGATTCCCAGCACCACCGGCTCGGCCACCGCCGGACGCCCTCCTTCCCTCAGCACCCTCTCGTTCTCCTCCTCAAACACCGCCCGGTCCACCAACTCTCCGATCATAAACCGCGTATCCCCGGCTTCCTTAATCTTCACCTTCTTGAGCATCTGCCGCACGATGACCTCAAAATGCTTGTCGTTGATCCGCACCCCCTGAAGCCGATAGACCTCCTGGATCTCCTCCACCAGGAACTTGGCCAGCTCCTTGACCCCTTTCACCCGCAGGATGTCGTGAGGATTGGGAGACCCCTCGATCAGAGGATCTCCGGCCCGGACATAGTCTCCCTGCTGCACCGCCAGGTATTTGCCCTTGGGCACCAGATATTCCTTGGGTTCGCCGATTTCGGGCCTCACGATGATCTTGCGCTTGCCCTTGAGCTCCTTGTCGAAGATAACCTCTCCCTCGATCTCGCTGATGACTGCGTAATCCTTGGGTTTGCGAGCCTCAAAGAGTTCGGCCACCCGGGGAAGACCTCCGGTAATGTCCTTGGTCTTCACCGTCTCCCGGGGGATCTTGGCGATAATATCTCCGGCCTCTACATAGTCGCCCTCCTGGACGGTAAGGATGGCCCCCACCGGAAGAAGATACCGGGCCTCGCCCTTACCGGAGGGAAGTTTCTTGGTCCGACCACGCTCGTCCTTGATGGAAATACGAGGCCGATAATCCGTAAGCTTGTACTCCCGCACGATGATGCTCACCCTTCCGGTAATGGGATCCGTGCGTTCGTCCACCGTGACTCCGTCGATGATGTCCCCGAATTTCACCTTACCGGAGACTTCGGTAATGATGGGGTTGGTAAAGGGATCCCATTCCACCAGGAGATCCCCGGGCTTGACCTCGTCTCCCTCCTTTACCCGGATCTTGGCCCCGTAAACCACAGGATAACGCTCCTTTTCGCGTCCATCCGGAGCCACCACCGCGATCTCTCCCTGACGGTTCAGGGCCACCAGGGAACCGTCCCGGGCCTGCACCGTGCGCAGATTAATAAACTTGACCCGCCCCTGGGTCTGGGCCCGGTGTTCGCTCTGCTCCACCGCCCGGCTGGCCGTACCCCCGATGTGGAAGGTCCGCATGGTGAGCTGGGTCCCGGGTTCCCCGATGGACTGGGCGGCGATAATTCCCACGGCCTCACCCAGTTCCACCATCCGCCCGGTGGCCAGGTCCCGGCCGTAACACTTGGCGCAGACCCCGTAACGACTCTGACAGGTAAGCACCGACCGGATAGCCACCTTCTCGATCCCGGCTTCCCGCAACTTTTTCACCGCCTTCTCGTCGATCTCCTCGTTGGCCCGTACCAGGACCTCTCCGGTCACCGGATCCACGATGTCCTCGAGAGCCACCCGTCCCAGCACCCGGTCCCACACCGGTTCCATGATCTCTCCGGCTTCGATAAGGTGCCCCACTTCGATGCCATCGATGGTGCCGCAGTCCTCCTCCACCACGGTGCAATCCTGGGCCACATCCACCAGACGCCGGGTGAGATAACCCGCATTGGCGGTCTTGAGAGCGGTATCCGCCAGCCCCTTCCGGGCCCCGTGGGTGGAAACGAAGTATTCCAGCACCGAAAGCCCTTCCCGGAAATTACTCTTAATCGGGGTCTCGATGATCTCCCCGGAGGGTTTGGCCATGAGTCCCCGCATACCCGCCAGCTGACGAATCTGATCCACCGAACCCCGGGCCCCGGAATAGGCCATGATGTAAACCGGGTTCATGCTCGGGCCGATCACCTTCTCCCCGTTGGGCCCGATATACTCCGCGGTCTCCATCTCCTTGATCATTTCCTTGGTCACCTGGTCCGTGGCCGTGGACCAGATATCCACCGTCTTGTTGTATCGTTCTCCGTCGGTGATCAAGCCGTCCCGGTACTGCTGCATGATCTCCTGCACCTTCTTTTCCGCCTCGGCCAGGATCTCCGACTTCTTCTTGGGAATCACCAGATAATCCACACAGATGGAAAGGCCGGCCTCGGTGGCCATCTGATAACCCATATCCTTCATCCGGTCGGCAAAAATAACCGTCTTCTTGGCTCCGGCTCGCCGATAGGAAAGATCAATCAAACGCTGAAGCTCCTTCTTCCTCAGGGGCTGATTGTATTCCTCAAAGGCTATCTCCTCCGGCACAATGGTCCGAAAGATGAGACGCCCCGGGGTGGTCTCCACCAGTTTTCCGTCCATTCGAACCTTGATCCGGGCCTGAAGGTCTATGGCTCCCTCCTGATAGGCCAGGATGGCCTCCTCGGGGTCCTTGAATACCCTTCCCTCTCCCCGGGCAAAGGGACGATCCAGGGTCATATAGAAAATCCCCAGCACCATGTCCTGCGTGGGATAGACCACCGGGACCCCGCTGGCCGGAAGCAGGATATTGTTGGTGGAAAGGAGGAGCACCCGACATTCGGTCTGGGCCTCCACCGAAAGCGGCACATGCACCGCCATCTGGTCTCCGTCGAAGTCGGCGTTATAGGCCACGCAGACCAGGGGATGCAGCTGGATGGCCTTGCTGTCTATCAGGACCGGCTCAAAGGCCTGGATCCCCAGCCGGTGCAGGGTGGGAGCCCGGTTGAGCATGATGGGAAATTCCTTGACGATCTCCTCCAGGGCGTCCCATACCAGAGGGTCCTCCTCTTCCACCAGGCGTTTGGCGGTCTTGATGGTGGTGGCGTAGCCGTGTTTCTCCAGCCAGTGATAGATGAAGGGCTTGAAAAGCTCCAAGGCCATCTTCTTGGGCAGACCACACTGGTGCATCCTCAGTTCCGGCCCGGCCACGATCACCGAACGTCCGGAAAAATCCACCCGTTTCCCCAGGAGATTCTGTCGGAAACGCCCCTGTTTGCCCCGGAGCATATCCGAAAGACTCTTGAGCGGTCTGCGATTGGGACCGGTTACCGGACGCCCGCGCCGACCGTTGTCGAAAAGGGTATCCACCGCCTCCTGCAGCATACGCATCTCGTTGCGGACGATCACCTCCGGAGCATCCAGCTCCATGAGCCTCCGCAGACGATTGTTCCGATTGATCACCCGCCGATAAAGATCATTGAGGTCCGAGGTGGCAAAACGTCCCCCCTCCAGCGGCACCAGTGGACGAAGTTCCGGAGGAATAACCGGCACCACCTCCAGGATCATCCATTCCGGACGGTTCCCGGAGGTCCGAAGGGCATCCACCACCTTGAGCCGTTTGCCCAGCTTCTTCCTCCGGGCCTCGCTCGAGGTCTTCTCCATCTCCGCCCGGATCTCCTCGGCCAGCCGATCCAGATCCAGATTACGCAGGATCTCACGTACCGCCTCCGCTCCCATCCCCACCCGGAACTTGTCTCCGTATTTCTGCCGGAAGGCGTAAACCTGCTCCTCGGAAAGGACCTTACCCTGCGGTACCTCCGGCACCTCGCTTTCGATTACGATGTATTTCTCGAAGTAAAGCACCGATTCCAGCTCTTTGAGCGTAAGATCCAGGAGGGAACCGATCTTGCTGGGCACGCTGCGCAGGAACCAGATATGAGCCACCGGGGCCGCCAGCTCGATATGCCCCATGCGTTCCCGACGCACTTTGCTCTGAATGACCTCCACCCCGCACTTCTCACAGATCACCCCCCGGTGTTTGGCCCGCTTGTACTTGCCGCACAGACACTCGTAATCCTTGATGGGACCGAAGATCTTGGCACAGAAAAGACCGTCCCGCTCGGGCTTGAGCGTGCGGTAATTTATGGTCTCGGGCTTCTTGACCTCGCCGTGACTCCACTCCCGGATCTTCTCCGGCGAAGCCAGCCCCAGACGAATAGCCCTTATATCCATGGGATCCTTGGATTTGGTGAAATAGGAAAAAAGCTCCTCCATACGGTTACACCTCCCGTGAGGCTTTTATTCTTCAATAACCTCTACATCCAAACAAAGGCCCTGCAATTCCTTGACCAGGACCTTGAAACTCTCCGGAAGCCCGGGTTCCAGGAAGTTCTCTCCCTTCACGATCTTCTCGTACATCCGGGTCCGCCCGGTCACATCGTCGCTTTTTACGGTGAGAAATTCCTGAAGGGCATAGGCCGCTCCGTAGGCCTCCATGGCCCAGACCTCCATCTCTCCCAGACGCTGCCCACCGAACTGGGCCTTACCTCCCAGCGGCTGCTGGGTGATCAGGGAGTAAGGTCCGGTAGCCCGGGCATGGATCTTGTCGTCCACCAGATGGTGAAGCTTAAGCATGTACATATACCCTACGGTAACCGGCTCCCGAAAGGGTTCCCCGGTAAGACCGTTATAAAGCACCGTCTGACCGGTCTCCGAGAGTCCGGCCTCCTTGAGCCAGGCCTTGATCTCGGGCTCCTTGGCCCCGTCAAACACCGGGGTGGCCACCGGGATCCCATCGGCAAAGGCCCGGGCCATATCCAGGATCTCCTGGTCGCTCTTCCCCTCGGTGAGACGCTGGTATTCCTCCTCACTGAAGAGCCGTTTCAGGAGATCCTTCACCGCCTGCACCTGATGCTCCTGGGCCAGACGGGCCAGCTTCTTACCCAATTCCTTACAGGCCCACCCCAGATGGGTCTCCAGGATCTGCCCGATGTTCATCCGCGAGGGCACTCCCAGCGGAGAGAGCACCATATCCACCGGGGTCCCGTCCGGCAAATAGGGCATATCCTCGATGGGGACCACCTTGGAAACCACGCCCTTGTTTCCATGCCGACCGGCCATCTTGTCCCCGGGCTGAAGCTTGCGCTTCATGGCCACATAGACCTTCACCACCTTGAGCACCCCCGGGGGCAGTTCGTCTCCCTTGGTCACCCGTTTGATCCGGCGATCGAATTCGTGAATGATTTCGGCCTTTTTGACCTCAAAGGACTTGAGGATCTCATCCACCTGCTTTTTCAAATTCTTGGGAGCGATCTCTCTCAACTGGGAAAGCGGCACCCTGGAGAGCACCTCCGCGGTGATCTCACCTCCCCGGGGGACTATCTCCTTTCCTTCCTCGTCGATGTAGGCCGCAGCCGCCTTCTGACCCACCAGGAGCTCCTCTAGGGCCTTCATGGTGCTGCGCCGGAGGATCTCTAGGTAGTCCGCCCGATCCTTTTCCAGGCGGGCGATCTTCTCCGCCTCCTTGGCCAGGGCCCGCTCGTCCTTTTCCACTCCCCGCCGGGTAAACACCTTGGTATCGATCACGATCCCCTCAATGCCCGCCGGCACCCGAAGAGAGGTATCCTTCACATCGCTGGCCTTTTCCCCGAAGATGGCTCGAAGCAGTTTCTCCTCCGGGGTAAGCTGTACCTCCCCCTTGGGAGTAACCTTCCCCACCAGGATATCCCCGGGACGCACGTAAGCCCCGATCCGCACAATGCCGCTCTCATCCAGATTGGAAAGAGCCTCCTCGCTTACATTGGGGATATCGCGGGTGATCTCCTCCCGTCCGAGCTTGGTCTCCCGGGCCACACATTCGAATTCCTCAATATGGATGGAGGTATAGACATCGTCCCGCACCAGACGCTCGGAGATCACGATGGAGTCCTCGAAGTTGTAGCCCCGCCAGGGCATGAAGGCCACCAGAATGTTCTTGCCCAGGGCCAGCTCCCCACCGTCGGTGGAAGGCCCGTCAGCCAGCACCTCGCCCTTCTTCACCCTCTGGCCGGGACGCACCCGGGGCTTCTGATTGAAGGTAGTATTCTGGTTGGAGCGTCTCCATTTCATCAGGTTGTAGATCTTCACCTCAGGAGCCCCTCCGTTCTGCCCTTCATAGCGCACCACGATCCGGGTGGCATCCACGTCCTCCACCACCCCGTCGCCCTCGGCCAGGATAACCACCCCGGAATCCCGGGCCGCTACCTTCTCCATCCCCGAACCCACCAGGGGAGCCTCGGTACGAATGAGAGGAACGGCCTGACGTTGCATGTTCGAACCCATAAGGGCCCGGTTGGCGTCGTCGTGTTCCAGGAAGGGAATCAGGGAGGAGGACACACTCACCACCTGGGCCGGAACCAGATCCACCAGATCCACCTCCTCCCGGCGCACCATCACAAACTCGCCTCCCCTCCGGGCCGGTACCACCTCGTCCAGGATGCGCCCCTCCTGATCTATGTTGATGGTGGACTGAGCGATGACCAGATCCTTTTCCTCGGCGGCATTGAGATAGATGACCTGATTGGTAACCCGCCCGTTTTTTACCAGCCGATAGGGAGTTTCCAGGAATCCGTAAGGATTGGTGCGGGCATAGGTAGCCATGGACACAATCAGACCGATATTCGGCCCCTCCGGGGTCTCGATGGGGCAGATCCGCCCGTAATGGGAGGGATGCACGTCCCGCACCTCAAAACCGGCCCGCTCCCGGGTAAGCCCTCCGGGGCCCAGGGCCGAGAGACGACGTTTGTGCGTGATCATGGAGAGGGGATTGGTCTGGTCCATGAACTGGGAGAGCTGCCCCTGGGCAAAGAACTCCCGCAGGGCCGCCGAGACCGGCTTGGGATTGACCAGGTCGTTGGGCATCAGGGCCTCTACGTCCTGAAGGGTCATCCGTTCCTTGACCACCCGTTCCATCCGCACCAGCCCCACCCGATACTGGTTTTCCGCCAGTTCCCCCACGGCTCGCACCCGCCGGTTCCCCAGGTGGTCGATATCGTCCCCCTCGGCCCCCTCTTCCTTAAGACGGATAAGCTCCTTCAGGATGGCCAGTACATCCTCCTTGGTAAGGGTGGTCTGCGTAATGGGGATATCCAGCCCCAGACGCAGATTGATCTTATAGCGACCCACCTCAGAAAGATTGTAGGTGGCCGGATCGAAGAAAAGGGAACGAAAATAGGGCTCCGCCACCTCCAGGGTGGCCGGACTGGAAGGCCGCATCTTCTTGTAAATCTCTATCAGGGCTTCTTCCCGGGTCTTGGCCTTGTCCAGCTTCAGGGTGTCGCGCAGGGCCCGGGTGTATTTGTGGACATCGATATAAAGGCATTCCACCTCCCGCACCCCGGCCTCGCGCAAACGGGCCAGTTTCTCCTTGGTAATCTCCTGGTTACATTCCAGGATCACCTCTCCGGTCTCCGGATCCACCACATCCCGGGCCGAAACCCGCCCCAGAAACTCTTTTTCCGTAACCGGAATGGTCTTGATCCCGGCCTCAAGGATCCTCTTCAGGGCCGCCTTGGTTACCTTACGTCCGGCCTTAAGCAGCACCTCTCCGGTCTCCGGATGCACAATATCCACGGACACCTTCTGGGTAAGGAATACCTCGGGGTTGATCTCCTTCTCGATCCGATCCGGATAAAGAATGAACTTCTCGCGGGGATAGAAGTAATTGAGGATCTCCTCCTCGGTCATCCCCATGGCCTTGAGGAAGGTGGTGGCGGTAAAGTTCTTGCGCCGATCGATCCGGGCCAGAAGTCGCCCCCGATGGTCATACTCGAAATCCAGCCAGGAACCCTTGGCCGGAATGACCCGCGCGGTATAGACGATCTTTCCCGCATGAGCCTTACCCTTATCGTGATCAAAGATCACCCCGGCCGAACGCTGGATCTGGCTCACCACCACCCGCTCGGTCCCGTTGATGATGAAACGCCCGTCTTCGGTCATGAGGGGGACCGAGCCGAAAAAGATCTCCTGTTCCTTAATATCCCGAATGCTCTGGGCCCCACTCTCCGGATCCACATCGTAAGTGATCAGCCGCACCCGGAGCTTCATCAGGGCCTCATAAGTAAGCCCCTTTTCCCAGCATTCCTCGGCGCTCAGCTCCGGAGGCAGGATCTCATAGTCCACAAATTCCAGTTCCGCGGTACCCGTATAATCCTTGATGGGAAAGACTTCCTTCAGGGCCGCCTGAATGCCCTTGTTTTTACGGGCCTGGGGAGGTACGTCCTTCTGCAAAAATTCCCGGTAGGAATCCTTCTGAAGCTGGATGAGATAGGGAACCTCTATGGGCGGTTTGACCCGTCCAAAATTTCTCCTTATCCGGGCTGGAATAATGGTGGGAGTTTCCATATCCTGGATCGCCCTCCTTCGCTTTAAATTTCAAACACAATAAGGGCTTTCCCCTTTCCGGGGAAAAGCCCTTATATTTGAACCTGGTTTTGTCCTAATTTTACTTGATTTCTACCTTGGCGCCAACGGCCTCGAGTTTCTTTTTGATCTCTTCGGCCTCCTCCTTGGAGACTCCCTCCTTGACCGGTTTGGGGGCGCTCTCCACCAGTTCCTTGGCCTCCTTGAGCCCCAGACCGGTAATGGCCCGCACCTCTTTGATCACCTGGATCTTCTGACCACCGGCCTCGGTAAGGATCACGTCAAACTCGGTCTTCTCCTCCGCCGGAGCCGCCTCCGCCCCCGGAGCCGCTCCCGGAGCCGCAGCCACCGCCGCCACCGGAGCCGCCGCACTAACCCCGAACTTCTCCTCCAGCTCCTTGATAAACTCCGAAAGCTCCAGCACGCTCATGTTGGCAATAAACTCGATTACCTCTTCCTTAGTTACCGCCATTTCTTCGCCTCCTTACTTGGTAATAATTATGGTGTTATTACTGGCCCTCGGCCTTCTTTTTCTCCTCGATAGCCTTAAGCACATAAAGGAAAGAACGCACCACATTGGCCAGAAGCTGCACCAGCCGGGCAGGGGGAGCCTGGAGCAACCCCAGAAGCTGAGCCAGCAGGATCTCCCGGGGAGGCAGCTTGGCCAGGGCCTCCACTCCTTTGGCCTCCACCGGTTTGCCCTGCAGAGCCCCGCCCCTGATCACCAGAGCCGGATGCTCCTCGGAAAACTCAAGCAGCACCTTGGCCAGCGCCACCGGATCCTGATAGGCCAGCGCAATCCCCGTGGGACCCTCGATAAAATCCTGAATAGGAGCAGCCGGAGTATCCGCGGAAGCGATGCGCAGGAGGGTGTTTTTCACCACCCGATACTCCCCGCCGGCCTCCCGGATCTTGCGCCGCAGTTCGTTGCTCTCGTTGGCCGTAAGCCCCTTAAAAGTGGTCACAAATACGGCCTGAGACTCCTGGAATTTCTCCCGTAAATTCTTTACCAGTTCTTCCTTTTGAGCACGTGTAAGCACCGCCTTCCTCCCTTAGGCTTCCTGAAAATTTCTGACGAAGGTTTACCCTTCGTCTCCGCAGGCCGGCCTTAAACGCCGTTTAAAACCTCACGGTTACCTGCCTTCTTCGACTCAGGGTCACCTCCGAAAAAGGAGGGACACCCGAGACCTTATTCTGCCTGATAATCCTTCACCAGATTACGCACATCCGCCGGGTCTATCTTTATGCCCGGCCCCATGGTGGTGGATAAAGTCACACTCTTGATATACTGCCCCTTGGCCGCCGAGGGCTTGGCCCGCAGAAGGGCGTCAAAAAAGGCCGCCAGATTCTCCAGGATCTTCTTCTCCCCGAAGGAAACCTTTCCCACCGGAGCGTGTACCACTCCACCCCGATCCACCTTAAAATCCACCTTTCCGGCCTTGATCTCCTTCACCGCCCGGGCCACGTCAAAGGTCACCGTCCCGGTCTTGGCGCTGGGCATAAGCCCCCGCGGCCCCAGGATCTTTCCGATCCGTCCCACCAGGGGCATCATATCCGGCGTGGCTACGGCCTTATCGAAATCCAGCCAGCCCTCCTGAATCTTCTTGATCAGATCCTCGGCCCCTACATAATCCGCCCCGGCTGCCTCCGCCTCCTTGGCCTTGTCTCCCTTGGCAAAGACCACCACCCGGGCCGTTTTACCCGTTCCATGCGGAAGCACCACCGAGCCCCTCACCATCTGATCGGCATGGCGCGGATCCACCCCCAACTTGACCGCTACCTCTACCGTCTCGTCGAACTTGGCATAGGCGTTCTCCAGGGCCAGCTTAACCGCTTCCTCAAAAGAATACCTTCTGGTCCGATCTACCTTCTCCAGAGCCGCCCGATATTTTTTGCCTCTCTTGGCCATCTTCCCTCACCTCAATCCACAATCTCTATCCCCATACTCTTGGCCGTCCCTTCAATCATGCGCATGGCCGCCTCCAGGCTGGCCGCATTGAGATCCTTCATCTTAAGCTTGGCTATCTCCTCCACCTGCTTGCGGGTCACCTTCCCCACGATCTCCTTCTTGGTGGCATGCGCCCCCTTCTCCACCCCGGCGGCCTTCTTGAGCAACACCGAGGCCGGAGGGGTCTTCAACTCAAAGGTGAAGGAACGGTCGGCAT
>NZ_WFVX01000185.1:0-2596 GCF_015491435.1 Thermosulfurimonas sp. | reverse complement strand
CCGATGTAGAGGGGGTGATGGACGGGGAGGGGCGTCTGCTTTCCAGCCTCACCCTCAAACAGGTGGAAGATCTGCTCCGGCAGGAGGTGGCCCGCGGAGGGATGATTCCCAAGCTAAAAAGTGCCTGGAAGGCCCTTCTCGCCGGAGTCAAAAAGGCCCACATCATTGACGGCCGGGTCCCTCACGCCCTTCTTCTCGAACTCTTCACCGACCAGGGGGTAGGCACGGAGATCCTCCCTGCCGAGGGATAATCTGTGATCCTCGGGCTGGCCAGTACCTCCCTGATCCGGGAGCCTAGTCCAGCTGGCTGAGTTCCTCGGTGGTGATCACCCGGAAGAGAACCCGTTTTTTAAGGGAACCCGGCCGGGCCTCCTGGACGATCAGCGTGCGTCTTCCGGCCAGGAAGACATGCCGTTTGAAGCCATCCGGCGGGGTATATACCAGTTGAATCCCCTGCACTCTCCCCTCCTTGTCCACCACCACGTCCACTCGCTCCAGGAAATTGATGTTCCCCGGCCCGAAATTGGTGATCACGTAACCCAGTTCCGTGGGAAAGGCCTTGGGAGCCGGAACGATATACACCGCATAGACTTCCTTGGCCCGGGTGCTCAGAACCGCGGCTCGGGCCGGGGCTCCCAGCGACAACATCCCCGCAACTATTATGAGTAAGAGAACCCTTTTCATGCTTCACTCCTTCAGGGGATTTATCTCCTAGTTAATTCCTGCTTTTGATCTGGGTCAAGGCGGGTTCTTTTTGGACGTATTAGAGATATGATAGATCTTGAAAATCCAAATAGGAGGTGTTGAGGATGTTTTGTAATCAGTGTGAACAGACGGCCAAGGGCCAAGCCTGCACCAAGATCGGGGTGTGCGGCAAGACCCACGAGGTGGACGAGCTTCAGGATCTTTTGGTGCATGCCCTGGTAGGGTTTTCGGAGGTGTCGCTTAAGGCCGAGGAGAAAGGGGTGAAGGATAGGGAGGCCAATGTGTTTCTGTGCGAAGCCCTGTTTTCCACCCTTACCAACGTTAATTTCGATCCGGAGCGCATCGCGGACTACATTCGCCGGGCCGTGGAATGGCGCGAGACCTTAAAGAACAAGGCCGGTATTTCCGAGGTTTCGGATGCGGCTCGCTTCGAACCCGCGGCTACGCTGGAAGGGATGATCAAACAGGGCGAGGAGGTGGAGCTCAAGCCTGAGAAGGCCCGGGATCCGGATATCTTTTCCCTTAAGCTCACCGTACTTTATGCCCTGAAGGGGATCGCCGCCTATGCCTATCATGCCGCCAAGTTGGGCAAAGAGGACGATGAGGTTTACCGTTTCATGAAACAGGCCCTGGTGGACCTTTATCGCGACGACCTTTCGCTTGAGGACTGGGTGAACCGGGCCCTTGAGGCCGGCCGCATCAATCTTCGCACCATGGAGTTACTCGACGCTGCGAACACCGAAACCTTCGGACATCCGGTGCCCACTAAAGTTCCTCTGGGGCACAAGGCCGGGCCGGCCATCCTGGTGTCCGGACACGACCTCAAGGATCTTTACGAGCTTCTTAAGCAGACCGAAGGGCAGGGCATCCACGTCTATACCCACGGAGAGATGCTTCCGGCCCATGGCTATCCCGAACTCAAGAAGTTTAAACATCTGTATGGCCACTACGGAACGGCCTGGCAGAATCAGCCGAAGGAATTTCCTGCCTTTCCCGGCCCCATCGTCATGACCACCAATTGTCTCATGCCCCCTAAGGAAAGCTATAAAGATCGGGTTTTCACCCTGGGGCCGGTGGGTTTTCCGGGGGTAAAACATATTCCCAATGAAGATTTCACTCCGGTAATCGAGATGGCCAAGAAGATGGGAGGTTTTGAGGCGGATTCTGCGGGCAAGGAGGTCATGACCGGGTTTGCCCGCCATGCCGTCCTTTCGGTGGCCGACAAGATCATCGATGCGGTAAAAAGCGGGGCCATCCGCCACTTCTTCCTGGTGGGAGGTTGCGACGGAGCCAAACCCGTGCGCAATTATTACACCGAATTTGTGGAGAAGGTCCCCAGGGACTGTGTGGTGCTTACGCTGGCCTGCGGCAAGTTCCGCTTCTTCGACAAGGACCTGGGAGACATAGGAGGCATTCCCCGGCTGCTGGACATCGGCCAGTGTAACGACGCTTACAGCGCCGTTCAGATCGCCCTGGCGCTGGCCAAAGCCTTTAACGTGGATGTGAACGATCTCCCGCTCTCGCTCATCGTTTCCTGGTACGAACAGAAGGCCGTGGCCATTCTCCTGAGCCTGCTTTATCTCGGGATCAAGAACATCCGGCTGGGCCCGAGTGTGCCGGCCTTCCTCACCCCGAATGTGCTGAACTTTCTTGCCGAGAAATACAATCTCAGGCCCATTTCCACTCCGGATGAGGATCTTAAGGCCTGCCTGAGCCGTTAACCAGTTCAGGGGGCGGAAATCCTCCGCCCCCACTGTCCCTACTTGACGACTCATACAAGTCGGTTTAATTAGAAAAAAGATTGCCGAGGTGGCGGAATTGGGAGACGCGCTGGATTCAGGATCCAGTGGGGATACCCCCGTGCGGGTTCGAGTCCCGCCCTCGGCACCAT
>NZ_WFVX01000184.1:0-23512 GCF_015491435.1 Thermosulfurimonas sp. | reverse complement strand
TCTTATGCCCCACCACAAAAGGCTTTAAAGGTCTGGGGCCAGACACTTTCCGGATCCGACATGCACAGATCTTGAACTCCGGCTCCTTAGAACCCGGATCGAAAGCGTCTTTGGTCACCCGGTTCGCCATCCGGCTCTCGTCCATATCAAACCAGTAAATGAACACCATTCCCTCAATAGGACCTTCATAGACTTTGGCCGGAAGCACAATCTTTCCACGTCGGGTCTCAATCTCCACCATATCGTTAGGGTTGATCCCCAAACGCTGAGCATCTTTTGGATTGATTTCTACATAAGCATAAGGGTTGGCCCGGAGGAGCTCGGGAATGCGCCCGGTCATGCTGCTGGTGTGCCAGTGGTCGATAACACGTCCAGTAGAAAGATAGAAGGGATACTCGGCATCCGGCTCCTCAGCCGCTCCTTTGTAAGGTCGAAGCCAGATGTAAAGTTTGTGGTCCTTGTGCGCCGGTCCGTAAAAGACGTAAGGTCCAGAGATTCCGAGCTTTTTCGCCTCTTTGTCCGCCAGAGGATCGATTCCCCGCACGAACTTCTTGTAAGTCCCACCTTTCAGGGCATGCTCCACCGTGGGTGCCGGCCACTGCACCCCATCCGGACGCTTCCGTAATACCTCATAGGTGGCCCCCGAAAGATCGTTATCCCGACCTTTGGTAAGCTTCTGGGTATATTCCTCCCAGATGGCCTTGGGAAGCTCATAACCTTCTTCTTTACCCAAGAAAGGCCTTACACAGATACGGAGATTCTCCGCCCGGCGGCGATCACCGAGCTTTTCGAACTTTTTCGCCATCTTAAGGGCCCATTCCCGGACGATCCAGACCTCGGGCTTGGCCTCTCCCGGTGGATCGACCACCTTCACCGTTAACTGGCTCCGCCGTTCGGTACACCCGTAAACGCCTGTTTTTTCAAAGTGAAAGGCCGTAGGAAGCACCAGGTTGGCAAGCTCCGTGGTCTTGGTAGGGAAGATGTCGGTAACCACTATAAAAACATCATCCCTGCGCAAGCCCTTCCGGTAGAAATCACAATTAGGAAGGCTTTGAGCCGGACTGGTACAGTTGATCCAGATGGCCTTGATCTTCCCCTGATTTACGGCCCGGAACATAGCGATGGTGTGATATCCGGGCTTTGGGGGGATAGTCCCCCGGGGAACCCCCCAGAGATCCTCCACCTGATGACGAAGCTTGGCGATCTTTACCGGTCGGTGGGCCGGAAGAATGTGGCAGAGACCGCCTCCCTCACGCACCCCTCCACAGGCATTAGGCTGACCGGTGAGGGACAAACTATCCGCTCCAGGCTTACAGAGCTGACCGGTAAGAAGATGGAGATTGTGGATCAGGTTATTAGCCCACACGCCGCGGGTGCGCTGATTGATGCCCATGGTCCAGAGGGACATCGTAGCCTTGGACTTTGCAAACCACCGGGCCGCGGTTCGAATCTTTTCCGGAGTGATGTTTCCGCCGCAGATCTCCGCCGCCCGCTCTGGAGTATATTGTTTGAGAAACTCCTTATACTCCTCAAAACTCACCTCCTTAGGAGGCTTTCCCACCTTGAACTTGCAGTATTTCCTAATGAACTCTCTGTCGTAAAGCCCCTCTTCTACAATTACATAAGCCATGGCGTTAAGCAGCGCCAGGTCTGTTCCCGGACGGAACTGAAGGTGAAGATCCGCGATACGGGAAGTAGGAGAAACTCGTGGGTCAGCGTTTATAACCTTAACTTCCGTGGGTTTAGAAAGCTTGCGGTTCATTACCCGACGGAAAAGCACCGGATGGCATTCCGCCATGTTACTTCCGATGATGAAGAAACAATAGGCCTTCTCGATATCCGCATAGGCTCCGATGGGCTCATCCGCTCCAAAGGAAGTAAGATACCCTCCCACGGCGCTCGCCATGCAGAGCCGGGGATTCCCCTCTACATTATTAGTCCCGATCCCGGCCCGCATAATCTTCTGGAAAAGATAGGTTTCTTCGGTTAGGGCCTGTCCGGAACCATAGTAGGCCGTGGCGTCAGGGCCGTATTTAGCCACGGTTTCTGCAAACTTCCGGGCTGCGATGTCCAGGGCCTCTTCCCACGAGATTTCGCGGAAAGGCTGATCTTTGCGCTCGCGATAAAGAGGCTTTTTAAGACGCTCCGGGTGATGAATGATCTTATAA
Organism: Thermosulfurimonas sp.; assembly: GCF_015491435.1. Lineage (NCBI taxonomy): Bacteria > Pseudomonadati > Thermodesulfobacteriota > Thermodesulfobacteria > Thermodesulfobacteriales > Thermodesulfobacteriaceae > Thermosulfurimonas > Thermosulfurimonas sp. The sequence goes on along the minus strand of NZ_WFVX01000184.1, from coordinate 21,344 downwards.
AAGAGCATACCCTTCATACAAACAAAACCCTTGTTGGTAGCTGATTCCGTGATACCCTTAATGGCCACAGGCTTTCCGTTTTTAAGGCCCAGGTAAACCCGGCACCCCACTCCACAAAATCGACACACGCCGGGTTCCCAGCGGTCCACATCCGCGGCCTGGGCCGCCTTTTCCAGCTTAGGAAGTTCAATGCCTACCAAAGAGGCGGCGGTTAAGGCAGCTGTCCTTTTTATAAATTCTCTCCTGGTAAGACCCATGATTCTCACCTCCTTAAGCAATTACTGGACTTTTTTCTTAAAAAGGTGCGGAGCATGACAATCCCAGCAGGGTCTGTCCGCCGGGCAATTCTTATATTGCTTGGCATGACAGGTGCGACAGGTCTCACGTGTGGGCTTGTGAAAGGTCTCGAAAGTTCCGTGACATTGAAAACACTTCACCATAGCGATACCGTGCCGGGACTTGTACCACTCCTCGTAAATCTCAGGGGTTTCCATCTTGTGACACTCACTACAGGCCATCCACTTTTCCCCAGGGGGAAGCTCCGGATGAGTTACCGCGGGTTTATTTTCCGCCGCCGGAGCCGGCGCCTTTTGAGAAGCGCAGGACAAAACCAGAGCCGAAACGCTCACCAAGAAGATTACCCATCTCTTCATCTCCTTCCTCCTTACCTCCAAAATTTAAGGGGGAGCCTTCGCTCCCCCCTTGATTTAACTAGACTCTAAAAGGTGAACCGAAGTTCGGCATAGAAGAAAGTAAGATCGTCGTCAGCCTGGAAAGCATCTTCCACCACATCGTTACCCCAAATGTGGCTGAGATAAAGGTCAAGTCCCACCTTCACTCCGTTATACTGGTAGAGATTCTTGATGAATACCGAGAGATCCCACATGGTAAGAAGATCATCGTCTTTCTTTTTGATGTGAGCATCTACAGTTGCATAACTAAGCTTGTCAGGTCTCATCATTCCTGAGCCCAAATACCAAAAGTCCTCATCCTCGGTAAGATTCACAAAGTGCACATCAGAGCGCACCACCACCTTCTTGTAGGGTTTAAGTATCACCTGAGCCATCCAGTAGTTGGTATTCATAAAGGTAAAAGAGGGGGTCATAGAATAGATACGCAGGGTGGGGATCATCATGAAGAAGGTTTCATGATCACCATCGTTGGGGTCATCGTCTCCGCTCCCGTAGAAATAACCCACACGGAACCAGGGCTGCCAGGGCAGGTTCTTGAACTTGTACCCGGCCTCCACCGCAATAGCCCAGGCCTTATGATCTAGAGTCCGATCCTGCCCACTAACCTTGCGTCCCCAGGTCCCCCACTGATATCCACCCCAGACGAGGAAGTCAGCAGTTCCAGTACCCACATCATAGGCGTAGATAAGATGGCCACCAAGCATGTGAATTTCGCAATCTCCAAGACCCGTAAGTTCAGCAGTGTAGTTATAAGTTTTAGAACCCACAGTAATAGTTTTAGCCTTAGATAGTTTTCTCTCATCGTTGTAGTAGTAATAGAAGAATTGAGCATCCAGATTCGGTATATAAGGATTGGTATCCTTAAGGCTCAATACCGCGGTCACAATATCAATATCGTGGGCCGATTCTCCATTCATCTCCGGATCATCACGACGGAGATAAAAACCTCCCGGGGTGGGATGCATATAAGAGAAGGTAAGATTCCAGGGTTTAAAGTCGTAAGAGAGCACACCTCCATCAAAAGCTCGCCCCACACGCGACCAGTCAAAGGGCCCGATCATACGCTGAGAAATACGCACCTTCTTCACCCACTTAAGCGTGGGATCGGCAGGCATACCTCCTTCAAGACCGGAAAGGTAGAAAAAGCGACCGAGCTTAAAGCTTAAGCCCGGAACCATCGGAGGCTTGATCCGCACCCAGGCCTGGGAAATGGCCCCATATCCTATATTTGTAGCTTTATATGTGTATCCTGGACCATTACCAAACTCACCGTTAAACTTGTAGTAAAGCATTCCCAGACCAAATTCTCCATCATCAGGAAGGCCGAAAAATTGCGTCCAGTGAAGCTGAGCATAAGCATCTACCACCGAAGAAGTAAATCCAGCACCAAAACGCATTTTGCTGGACACAAAAGAATAAGAATCATCGTAATTAAAATTGCTTTGTTGGTACTTTTTATCAAAAGTATTCCAATACTCGTAGCGAATCTCTTCCTTAAAATCTAACCGCCCCTTTATCTTGCCCTCGATCGTATAGGCCAGGGCTCCCGAAACCCATACCCAAAATCCCAAAAGAACCAACCATGCCCATCTTTTCATGGCTTGCCCCTCCTTATAGGGATTCTTTAAGGGTCCTCTCCTTTAGGACCCTGTGAATCAAAAGAGGAGAGTAAAGGGTGAAATAGGCCTGGGTGTGCCCTTTTCCCTTTTCTTTTTTCGCAAACTCCACTATGGGCCTGCCACAGACGAACTTCGCCACTGCAAGAAGCGAAGGCTTCACCCCCGCCTCGCGCCAGCCCTCAAAGGTCTCCCGCGAGACCTTCCCCTTCTCCGTGAAATACCAGAAGAGCATCCGGTCATGGGCTTCAAAGGTGGGCTCCCCGAAAAGGGCCATGAGCCTACCCACCACTTCCCTCAACTGCTGCGGACCAAGATCTTTATATTCCTCGTAAAGGGCTATGAGACGGTGAGTCCTCTCATCCACCGCCAGGATCAGTTCCCCCTTCCGGTAACGAAGGGTCCCGGAAAGAGCTCCCTCCACCGGCTTAAGACCCGCCGTGCGGACCCTCTCCCCCAAGATGAATCCCTTATAACTCAGGGAAAGTCTTTTTACCCGGGAAAAATCCCCGGGGGATGCGGAAAAGCCCGCGCTCCATAAGAAAAGGATGGCTAAAACGGTGCCCGCGTACCTCATAACCGAAAAAAGTGGGGGAGGAGGTTACCCTCCTCCCCGCAAGTTTTCTTTAAGCTCCTCCTTTTCCGTAACGCTCTTTGTACTCTTCTTCGATAGCCTTCATCTGAGCTCCAAAGCCTTTGAGGCGCCAGCTGTGCTCCGGAGTGCTCAGGATGTCGCGAATGAGCTTTTGATACTTCTGAAGTTTTCCGTGTTCCTTGGCCACCTTCAGCACTTCAGGGATGTACTCGTAATAGAAGTGCTTGGCCACCTCATAGAGCCCATGCCAGTGGGTGTAATCCGGACCAAGCATGGCCGCTCCATGACGGGCCCGACGACCCTCATGGTGCCAGATTTCAAACCAGATCCAGCCCACCTTGGACATGAAGGGCGACTTGGGCACCAGACCATCCTTGACCAGCTCCTGGAAGATACGCTTGGCGGGCTTGGCGAACTTCTCGTTATAGGTCACCACCAGGGCGTCAAACTGCTCGTAGAAGTTCTCCACCTGCTGCATGGAATGACAGCTCTTGCAGACCTCCTTCATCGCCGCCCGACGCTCCTTCCAGCTGATCACCTTCTGGACCTGCTTCTTCCTCTTCACCTTGACCAGCTTGTTGCCCTTGCGCATATAGTCATAGACCTGCACGAACTGACCGGGAAGCGGTGGAATGTCTCCGGGGACATCATAGACCTTCCCATCGGTGGTAATCACCCGGTTAAGATGCACGGAGATGGGAGGACGCAGGTTCCAGGAGATACGGTCTCCCACGTTGTGGGTGTTGCGCGCGATGGAACCGTTGGGCTTCATATAGGCCCCCATGTGGCAGGTGGAGCAGGTGGGCGCAAAATAGTAGTCCTTGCCCAGCACCCAGGAGCCGGTCTTAAGGATGTTCATCCCCATGAGTCCCTTTTCCCGCACCGCGGAAAGATAGGCGATCCCGTGCTTGGACTCCTCATAGATCTCTTTCTGCGGGTGGTCCGGCCCGAGGTGGCACTTTCCGCAGGCAAAGGGCTGACGAGCCACACTGGCCCGGAAGGCGTGCTTGGAGTGACAGGCATTACAGGCCCCCTTGGTGCCATCAGGATTGATCCTTCCCATGCCGCTGTTCGGCCAGGTGGAAGGATCAAACCGGGGAGCCCCCTCTTTGGTGCGGATGATGTTCCCTTTCTTATCTCTCAGGACCTTCACCACCGAGCCGTGGCACTGCCAGCAGGCGTTCTGGGCGTCGGCCTTGGCCGCATAGGCCGGAAGCCCCCACTTCTTCACCGCCTCAGCTGGAGCGCTGCAGACCACCTCTCCCAGGAGATTGTCCAGAGAGGCCATGATCTGACCGGCGGTGGCATGGTGAGAATTCTCAAACTCCTTAAACTCCCGCGGATGACAGTAAGAGCAATCCTTGGGTGTGATCAGGGTCTTGATGAAGGCTCCCTCGTGCTTGTAGCCCAAAGGATCCCCCGGATTGGCCGCATGACAGGTGTAGCATCCCACCGGACCTTCCTTGGCCGCAGCATGCGGAGACTCCTGCCACTGGAAAACCAGGGATTTATTTTCCTTCAGGTGACACATCATGCACTTCTTGTTGAGTTCCCTCACCTTGGGGTTGGTCACATCCTTAGAAAACTGCGTCACCGCCCCCGCTGGGCCTCCCAACCCCAGAAGCAGCAAAGCCACCAAACCCGACCAAAACACCTTCCATCTCATCCCTAACACCTCCTCCTTTTTTATTTTTTAAAGTTTGTTTTCGGCCTCTTCGGTAACCCAAAGTGGAAAGATTCGGGCTAGGATAAAGAGAATGACCACCGGGGCCATAAGTATCAGAATAGTGGGAAGAATCCCTTCCTTTTCAAAAAACCCGGGATGATAAAAGGTATAGCCCCGTCCGCTCTTAGAAACCATCTGCCCACCAATAACCACATTCCAGCGCATGCAATAGACCTGGATGAGAAGCATCACCGAACAAAGAGCCGCAAGATACTGCAAAGCCTTTCCCCGGATATTGGCCAAGGTAAGGATTCCGAGGATTACCAGGGGAATGAGAGAAAAAATCAAGATCTGCATTACAATAAAACTCGTAAAAAGAGGGCCACTTATGAGCTTTTCCAGCACATGCCAGCTTTCCACCCGAAGATAAGCGTGTACCCCAAGGTCAAGCATTTCCATACTCACATCCAAGATGAGAAACCCCCAGAGGTATTTCACCAGGGTGGAAAGACACTCCTCATCCACCGGTCGTTTCTTCACCCACTGCACCAGCAGATAGCCGAGAATGATACCCGCAATACCCGACACACAGGCCGAAAGGAGGAAGATCACGGGCATAAGCGGGGTAAGCCACCAGTGAACGGCCTTTACTCCCCCGAAGATAAAACCTACATAACCGTGAAGCACACAGGCCATGGGAATCCCTATCAGGGCTAACCAACTCGTAACCTTGTGATCAAAAGCGAGGGTCGCCGGCGAAAGATCCTGATTTCCGAAAGTCAAGATACGATAAAGAGTGGCCTTAAAGCCCGAAACCTGCGGGAGCAACCGGGCAAAAACCGCTCGATAGATAAAAATGATTTCCAGAAGCAGTACCACCATGTAAGTACTGTACACATAACCAAAACCCGCCATCGCCGAAGTGGGGTGAGGGGTGATCATGATATTGAAGCATCTTTCAGGATGCCCCAAGTGATTGAGAAGGGGCCAGGTACAACAGAAACCGAAAGCCAAAGCGAAAATGAGAGCAAAACGGGAGACCGGACGCAAGGCCTTCACATGAAACACATGATAGAGAGACGAAACGATAAAGGCCCCGGCAATGATTCCCGTGATGTAAGGATAGGTTACAATCATCAAGCTCCAGTGGATATGGTGCTCATTGGGAAAGACGTAGCCCACAATATCAGCCATCAGATAACCTCCTGCCTCAAATGGAGGTATTGAAGGCGGGGAAAGGTCCCCATATCAGGCTTAAGCACGAAAAGGGGTTCGCTACTCTTTATGATCCTTGCCACTTCGGAATTTTCGTCCCTCAGATCCCCGAACTTTCGGGCCTTGGTGGGGCAGGCGTTCACACAGGCCGGAAGCAACCCCCGCCTTACCCGGTGATAACACCAGGTACACTTGTCCGCGGTACGTTTCTTTTTGTGGATATAGCGCACCCCGTAAGGACAGGCCTGCACACAATAGGCACAACCAATGCACCGTTTATAGTCTATGAGCACAAAACCATCGTCGGTCTTAAAAGTAGCCCCCACGGGACAGACCTGCACACAGGCCGGCTCCTCACACATATTACAGAGCTTGGGCACGAAAAAGGCGTCCCGAATGGGCTTATCTACCTGGCGAGGTTCGGGATATCCATTAAGAGCCCCCTTGGGAGAATCCACAAAAACTTCGCCATCCTCGGTAATAATGTAGCGCTCAACCCAGGTGCGATATTGCCCGTCAGGAACCTGATATTCCCGCTTGTCCGCCACACAGCAGCTTCCGCAACCGATACAGCGGTTAATGTCCACGAGAAACACAAACTCGTGTTCCCGAGGATTGTACTTTTCCCTTCCTCCCACCGTGGAGAGCTGCAAGGGAACCTTAACCGGCATGGGAAGCATGAGATAAAGCGAGCCGGCGGCCCCTTTTAGAAGATAGCCCAGAAACTTACGGCGCTCCTTATTCACGAACTTCCCCCTTGAGGAGAGATTTCCAGATCTGGTCGGCTTGGTGGATGTAGTAAAGGGGCGCATGCACCAGATGGCACTGATCACAGGTATGATCCTCGCGCACATGTTTTTTGCGTAAGTGATCCGGAAGCAGCACGGTCTTTATCACTCTGGGATCCTTGGGACGGGCCCGAATGGCCCCATTATGACACCGAAGACAAAGGGCTCGAATAGTCTTTTTGTCTTTAGGATTTGGAAGATAGCCAATCACTTGCCCTTTGGCGTTCACGTGATCCGCCCATGGACCGTGACAGAATTCACAGGAAAGACCCTTATGTTTGCTGTTTACCTGAAGCTCATACTCCCAGGCATGGCAAGCTTTACAGGAAGCATTGGTCATATGGCGAGGCATTCGGGAAAGTTCGTCGTTGATAGCCCCCTTGCGGTAGAACTTATAAAAGATACTTCCGTGATTCCCGAAACCCTTGGGAACCAGCAGGGACCTAACCAATCCCCCAACCACTATCAAAACCACAAGCCCGATCAGGATCCTTTTTGCATGAGAACGATTCGGTTTCTCCACCACCGAATACTCCTTTAAAATCTCTAAATTTTGATTTAGCAAAGAGAATCCGCGTTTACAAGAGAAAAAAAGTTTAAGTTTGTTAATTTTTCGTTAAAGAGGTTAAAGACGGAATAGGATCTCCGCAGAAAGGTGTTTTTCTAAAAAAAGACGGAAGGCCTGAAGTTCCTCAGGAGAAAAATATTGGCGAGGAAAATCGTGGCTTAAGGTTTCGACCTCGGGAAGGAATTTTTGAAGGGCAACTCGCTTTGTAGCTGAAAGCCAGGGGAGCATCTCCCTGAGCTCGTCCCATCCAATTAGACCTGGCACTAGAGTAATACGTACTTCGGCTTCGTTGAAATTTTCAAGAATCTTGAGGGTCTCGGACACGGGGGAAAAATCCCCTCCTAGTTCCGCATAGCGAGAGGGAGCGGTCTTAAAATCAAGGGCTACATAATCGATAAGTCCAGCGGAAAGGAGAGAGACGAGAAGCTCCGGATTTGATCCGTTGGTATCCAGCTTGATCTCAAGGCCGGTCTCATACCTGATGCGCTCCAGAAGCCCCCGCAGACGGCGTCCCCAGATGGTGGGTTCGCCTCCGGTAATCACCACCCCTTTGATGAAGCCCTCGCGCCGGCGAAGCTCAGAAAGGACCTCCTCCTCCGAGAGGTCCGGAAGCCCCCGGAGTCTTTCCGGAAGCACCAGATCTACATTGTAGCAGTACGGACAACGCCAGTTGCAGCCCCCGAGGAAGATCACCGAGGCGATCTTCCCCGGGTAGTCCACCACACTGGTTCCGCGAAACCCCTTAATCATTTACGAACCGCAGCAGGCCCGGCGGGCGAGCTCCCGGAAGGAATCAAGCTTTACCGTCTTACGCTCGGAAAACTCCTGCTGTTTCCCGGCGTTCCAGTTCTGGACCGGCCGAAAGTAACCCACCACCCGGCTGTAGATCTCACAGGGCACCACCTTAACCTTTACCTTTTCCATGCCGCACCTCCTAAGACATATTTTCCTCCGGAGAGGCTTCCAGAATCTGATAGGCCTCCCCGGAAAGGCTCCTCAGACCCTCCAGGGTTATCTCCACCTCGCGCCCGTAGCGGGCGAGGTCCTCCTCGGTGTGGGGATAAGGACAGAATTCGTGCTTTCCGGGAAGATAACCGTGCACCGGACACACCGAGAAAGTGGGGGTGATGGAAAAATAAGGAAGCCGGAAGTTCTCCACCACCGCCCGCACCAGCTCCTTCACTATCTGGGTGTCCGGGATCTCCTCCCCCACGAAAAGGTGAACCACCGTGCCCCCGGTAAAGAGCACCTGGAGATCGTCCTGATGGGTAAGGATCTCAAAGATGTCGTCGGTATAGCCCACGGGAAGGTGCACGGAATTGGTGTAATAGGGGGTCTTTTCCGTGCCCGCGGTCTTGATGCGCGGGAACTTCTTTTTGTCCAGGCGCGCCAGACGATAGCTTGCTCCCTCGGCCGGGGTGGCTTCAAGGTTATAGAGGTTTCCGGTCTCCTCCTGAAACTCGGTAAGCTTCTCCCGCATGAACTTGAGTACCTTAATAGCCCATTCTTTGCCCTCGGGATGATAGATAGGCACCCCCAGGAAATTGAGACAGGCCTCGTTCATCCCGATGATCCCGATGGTGGAAAAGTGGTTGCACCAGTACTGGCCGGAGCATTTCTTAACCGGCTCAAGATAGACCCGGGAGTAGGGATATAGGCCCCGCTCGGTGAAGTCTTCGATGACCTTGCGCTTGATCTCCAGCGAGGTCTTGGCCAGCTCCATGAGATCCGTGAGTCTCTCGAAGAACTCCTCCTCGCAGGTGGAAAGATAGGCCAGGCGCGGGAGATTGATGGTCACCACTCCTATGGAGCCGGTAAGGGGAGAGGCCCCGAAGAGCCCCCCTCCGCGACGCTCAAGCTCGCGGTTGTCAAGCCTTAAGCGGCAGCACATGCTGCGGGCGTCCTCCGGGCGCATGTCCGAGTTCACAAAGTTGGCAAAATAGGGAATGCCGTAGCGCCGGGTCATCTCCCAGAGGGGCTCCAGATTGGGGTTATCGTAGTCAAAGTCCCGGGTGATATTGTAAGTGGGGATGGGGAAGGTGAAGATACGACCCCGGGCATCCCCGGCCAGCATCAGCTCGCAGAAGGCCCGGTTGATCATATCCATCTCCTCCTGGAATTCAGCGTAAGTCTCCTCGCGCTCCATCCCGCCCAGGATGACCCGATGATTCCGAAGCGTCTCCGGGCACTTGAGATCGAAGGTGAGGTTGGTAAAGGGAGTATTGTGAAAAAGGAGGGCCCCCACCCCTCCCACGAAGTTTTCGGTCTCACAGTCCACGGAAAGGTCGTATTCCCACTCGTAGGGATACTCCTCCTCCTGAATCTCATAGACCGGAACCGCACAAAAGTCCCCTTCCCTTCGAGGTTCGCGTTTCGGTTCCGGATACCAGAAAAGGGTATAAACACCGGTCCGGGGATCCTTCCGCGAGAGCACAAAATGGTAGCCCAGCCGGCAGAGGATAAGGCTCACTCCGGCCATAAGTTTCTTCGAGCAGGTGAAGAAACCAAAACGCCGGTGCTCGGCGTCATAATAGCCGTCTCCCTCCACCAGGGCCCAGAGGAACTTCTCCAGCAAGGAAGATTCAAGCTCGAAGACATACCAGGGGACACACTTTTCCCGGGCCGAAAAACCCGCGGTCTGTTTGATAAGGTAGGAGAGAACCCCCCTTACGGAGATTACGGCCACGCGCCTTTGGGTGGGTTTGCGGGTGACCGAGGACCACCCGGTATGATGGGTTTCAAATCCCCCGGCCCCCAGGATCTCCACCGCTTTGCGGATTACCTCCGCGTTCTCTTCGGCCTGCGAAATAGTGAGGTTGCTTCCCGAGGCCTTGCCTTCGGTAATATAAAAGGCCAGAAGGGTCAGGAAGGCCTCAAGCCTCTCTCCGGAAAGCCTGCGGGAAACCCGCTCCCCGGGATAGTTCCTAAGGCTGAAGGAGACCTCGTCCTCCGGATCTCCGTAGCGCTCCCAGAAGGAAAAGGGGACCATCCCCTTTTTCCGCCACTCGTAATAAAGGGTGCGGTCGAAATATCCCAGTTCATAAAGGGCCTGCTTGAGGCTCTTCCGGCGCCGGGAAAGATTTTCCTCTATCTTTTCCCAGCCCGAAGGAGTGAGATGGACATAAATGCGGGACCTGGCCTCACAGGGAAGCCTTCTTATGATCTCCGCCAGATCAAGCTCCCTGAGATTCCGAAAACATTCGGAAGGAACCCGCGAGAGGGCCACCACATGGTTCTTTTCCGTGATCCGGGCGTTGGGACGGGCGGTTTCAAGCTCCGAGGGCTTTACCGGACGGATACCCCCTTTTTCGTCGAAGGCAAAAAGGGAATGGGCGGGAGAAATGAAGGTTTCGCCGCGGCCGGTACGGATACGCACGAAGCGTTTATGAGGCACGCGATGGCGCACCAGGGCCTTGACCCTGAGCCAGCTCGCACGTCCGTTCCGCCACCCCAGGACCTCAAGTTCCCCCTTTACCGGAAGGGCAAAGGAATCCGTAGAGGGCCTTCCGTAGCCATCCACATTGGGTAGGGCTCGATGCCCCTCGGTGCGGAAGGCCTCGTCCACCAGCTCCCCGATAGGGAGGATCTCCACCCGACCCTCCCGGCGCACCACCACCGGCTCCTGCCAGGCCAGCGACTGAAACCCCACCCGCGTGGGAACATTCACGTTAAAGATAAACTCCTGGAGACACTGTTTGACCTCCTGGTAGGAGAGACGATCGTAGCGCACGAAAGGCGCGAGCAGGGTGTCGAAGTTGGAGAAGGCCTGGGCCCCGGCGGCCTCCCCCTGAAGGGTATAGAAGAAGTTCACCACCTGGCCCAGGGCGCTGCGGAAGTGTTTGGGCGGGGCGGATTCCACCTTTCCCGGCACCCCACCGAAACCGCGCTTCAGGAGATCGTAAAGATCCCACCCCACACAGTACGGCGCAAGCACTCCCAGATCATGGACATGAAAGTCCCCCTCGAAGTGGGCCTCGCCCACCCGGGCCGGATAGAGTTTGTTCAACCAGTAGCGGGCCACCACCGAGGAGGAGATGTGAAAATTGAGACCCTGAAGGCTGTAATTCATATTGGAGTTTTCCTGGACCCGCCAGTCCTCCCGGGTAAGGTACTCCTCGATGAGATTCACCCCGTCAAGAAGCGCCTTCCCCAATTCCCGGGCCTGGCGACGCTTTTCCCGGTAGAGGATGTAAGCCTTGGCCGCCTCGGGGAAGCCCTGCTCCATGAGGGTCTTTTCCACCAGGTCCTGGATCTGCTCCACATGGGGCACTCCCCCGTGCTTGAAAAACTGCCGGTAGAGCTTGACCGCCACCGCATCGGCCACCTTTTCCGCCGCGGCCCGGTCCTTACTTCCCACCGCCCGCAGGGCCTTGAAAACCGCCCGCACGATACGATGCCGATTGAAAGGCTGAAACTTTCCATCCCGCTTACGTACCAAAGGCTCCATCCCCTACCTCCTCTCCGAAAACTGCTTCTAGGATATATCTACACTATATGGGGTGTCAAGGCGAAAGATATAACAATATATTGAGAAGTTGAGGAACGCTTCCGGGAGGGTCTTTTCCCCAAAAGTAAAGGGGGAGGGTTAGCCCCTCCCCCGATCCGGAAAAAGAAAATAGAGGGTGGATTAACCCAGGCGCGGCAGATTCCGCAGGGCCAGTTTCAGGAGACCACGCCGGCTGCGGGCCCCCACTTCCACTTCCTCCCAGGTCCGCTTACGCGGGGCGAAGTGCTTGAAGAGCAGCTCCAGATTCTTTTCTTTGCCCATAAAGTACACGTTGGGACCGATCTTTACCTTACTGGACTCCAGCCGCCGGGCCTTTCCGCTTCGTACCAGTTTGGAGACCTCGGAATTGGGATCGGAAAGATCCCCGAAGATCCGGGCATCGGCGATACAGGTCTTCACACAGGCCGGAAGCTCGCCCCGGATCACCCTCTCGTAGCAGAAGGTGCATTTGTCGGCCTTGGGTTCCTCCAGGGTGTCGTTGAGATACCGGGCCCGGTAGGGGCAGGCCTCCACACAGTTCCCGCAACCGATGCAGCGTTCCTTGTCGATGAGCACCGCCCCGGTAAAGGGCTCCTTATAGGTGGCCCGGATCTCCATGGTCACGGTCTTGCCGGTCTTATAGCACTTGAAGGTCCGTTTCTCCACCTCCACCGGGCACACATCCACGCACACCGGATGATCGCAGTGATTGCAGAGACCGGGATAAAAGGTGAAGGCGATCTCTCCCTTGCTGGTGCGTTCCGGCCCCAGACGAAGGACCCAGTTACGGCGATAATCCCCCCCTTCGGCCGAAACCACCCCCAACCATTTATCGTAATCGTCTATGAACGAATAGCCATCGTATTGGGAATTCACCGGGACCCGCCATTCGGCCCGGCAGGCCACCGCACAGGCATGACACCCCACACATCTATCCAGATCTATAACCATGGCCCATTGTGCTTTCATTTTCGACCTCCTTTAAACTCGAACTTTAAAATTAACATCCCTCAATGGTCACCTTATGGTGATGGGATTTCCGGTGCCTTTTCCTCCGTCCTTCCCCGGCCGCGGCTGCGGAGGCAAGTTTGAACCGCGGAATCTCCGGCGGCAACGGACGCAGCTCCGGGATATCCAGAACCTTCCCGTTCTTGACCACCCGGACAAAACTGGTCCGGTGGCTCGAGGCCCCCATGAAGGGATCCTGAACATAATGGGAGATCATGAACTGGTCGCTGGCCCCCTTCTTATAAGCCCGGGAGAGCTTGGGAGAGCGGCTTCCGAAGCCATGGGGCACATAGATGCAGTCCGGACGAATACCCGGGGTGACCTTGACCTTGATGGGGAAGGACCGTTTGCCGTCCTGATTCTCCAGGATGATCTCCTCGCCGTCCTTGAGGCCCAGCCTCTTGGCTACCTCGTCGTTGATCCAGGCATGGTTTTCCGGCCATTCATGGTGGAGCCATTCGTTGTTCATGGTTCGGCTGAAGGTATGGACCGGTACCCGACCGTAGATGAGACGGGCAAACCCCTTGGGCGGAGCCGGAGTGGGCTCATACACCGGAACCGGAGAGAAGTCCTCGTCAGCAAAATCCCCCACCACAAGCTTGACCTTGAGGCCCTGGCCTCCGGCAAAGTTCTTACGATCGTAGGCCCCCTTGGCCGGAAGGACCATCAAACCTCCCTGGCGATTAAGTTCGGCCAGCGAGGTCCCCAGCCCTTTGAGTTTCTCGTTGATAATCTCCACCTCGTTTTCCGCAAGGAAGATATCCAACCCCAGACGCTTGGCCAATTCCTTAGCCACCCAGTAAGGAGGACGGACCTCGCCCAGAGGCTTTACCGCCGGCTGACGCACAGTCACATAACACTCCGGCAGCCCGTCATAAACATAGACATCGTCATAACGCTCCAGATACACGGTATCCGGAAGGACGATATCCGACCACAGGGCCGTCTCCGTGGGGTACATCTCGAAGGAGAAGATGAAGTCGAGTTTTTGGATGGCCTCCATGGTCTGATAGGGATCGGGAATGGTCTGGAGGATATTGACCCCGCATATACCCCAGGCCCGGATGGGATAGGGCTTACCGGTAAGGGTGGCCCGGATGATCTCGTGCGTGGGACTCCCCGGAAAGGGATCGGAAAAGGGATATTTGTCCTTGAGCGGGGTATCCGACTCGCCGGGTTCCACCTCTTTGATGGAATGCACCTTACCCAGGGAAATGGGGGTGGGGAAGTAAAGGCCTCCCGGGGTTCCGATGGCTCCGAAGAGGGCGGCCAGAGTGGCCAGGGCCTGGTGTCTATGAACATCTCCCTTTCCGTACCAGGCGGAGTGACGCCCGGGATGGATACACACGTGAGGCCTGGCCTGAGCCAAAATCTTTATGGCCTCCTCCATCTTATCCTTGGGGAGATCGCAGATCCGGGCCGCCCGATCCAGGGTCCATTCCCGGACCGATTTTTTCAGGGTCTCAAAGCCCTCACAGTATTCGGACACGAACTTCTTATCGTAAAGTTCGTGCTGGATGACGTAATTGATCCAGGCCAGAAGCAGGGCTGTATCGGTGCCCGGACGGATGGGAAGCCAGATATCGGCCTTGCCCGCAGCCACGGAGAAACGCGGATCCACCACCACCAGCCTGGCCCCTTTGGAAAGACCCTCGATAAAATCCATCACGTGGGAGACGTGTACGTTTTCGCCGATATGGGACCCCACCAGCAGGATGGCCTTGGCGTTGGCCATATCCGTATATTGCATGGTGCCGGAGGTAAGGTAGCCAAGGGTGGAAAGGAAGGCCACGGCCACCGGGCCCACACACTGGAAAAAGGCCGGTTCATTGGAATAATTCTCCGTGCCCAGGGCTTTAAAAATCTCCCGTAAAGGTTCAGCCGAGGCTCCGTGGTCAAAGTAAGCAATGGCATGCGGACCATATTTTTCCTTGACCTTCTTTAAGTTATGAGCTACCTCGTCCAGGGCCTCATCCCAGGAGATCTTCACAAATTTGCCCTCGCCGCGCTCCCCTACCCGTTTGAGAGGGTATTTGACCCGATCGGGATCGTAAAGAAGCTTGATCCCGGAGTTGCCCCGGGCACAGACCCGGGCCTTGTCCCCGCGGCCATTGGTGGGGCTCTTGGGGTTGCCCTCGATCTTTACCACCTTTCCGCCCTTTACCTTGGCCACGATGGGACACCGCCAGAAACACATCTCACACACCGAGGGGATGTCCTTGGCTCCGAGGCTTCCCGGAAGTTCCTCCCCGGGCACCGGGGAGGCATAGGCCTTCCGGAACAGTCCCTCGGAGCGCAACCGGAGACCCGCCAGAGCCAGAGAGGCCCCTGCCGACAGTTTAAGAAAGTCCCTCCTTTTCATAGGTAACCTCCTCCCGTAATCTATTGGTAAGACCCAGCACCAGATCCCCCAGGGCCCGATAAAAGGGCCCGGGGCGGGCCTGCTTGAGCACGGTCAGAAACCGCGGATACCACCGCAAAAAGTGACGCTCCAGAAACTCTCTAAGCAGCTCTAAATTTCCTTCTTCCAGTAAAAGGGCCACAAAGGCCAGTTCATAGGAGACATGATCCGCCAGTTCCCCCTCCTCCACCGGCTGATACCCGGCCCGACGGTAAAAATCCAGGGCCTCATCGTACCCCTCCCCTTTGAGTCGCCGATCGGAGGAAAGATAAACCGAAGCGTAGGGCGGAGCCGGAGTTCGATAGGGAGAGGTAATAAAAAGCCGGGTGTACTCCACCTGTAACTCCTCCAGGTTGTTAACCCGCAAATCCTCCTCCAGAGCCAGAGATAACCTGCGCGAGAGGGCCTGAAGGTAAGAGATCAGGCCCAAAAAAGAAGCATCCTCGGGATAGAGGAAAGCTTCAGCCACGGTACGAAAATCCCGGCTCTCAAACATCCCTTATCTTTTACTCTCCACCTATAAAATTTACAAGATCGATTTCACGCTTTTTTGGAATGATTCCAGATGAATATAGCAAATTTCAGCTAACTATAGTCTTCTTACAGGCAATTTCCTCACTTCTTTAGCTTTCGATCTTTGTGGAAATTAAAATTTCCTATTTTCTGGAAGTCTTTATTTTCAGAAAGGGGATCTCCCGGAAGGGGATAGGGAGAGAAGAAACCCCTGAAATTCCGCCCGGATCAGCGGTACGGAGAAAGGGGATTCAGGATGCGATTGGCCACCCAGCGGGGATCCAGCCATTCCATGGGATTCACGAAAACCCCCTGTACCAGAACCGAAAAGTGGAGATGGTCTCCCCCGGCCAGCCCGGTGGTATCGGTATGGCCGATAATTTGTCCGGCCGAAACCCTCTGCCCCGGCTGGACCTCAATTCCGGCCAGATGGGCATAAAGGGTATAGAGACCCAGACCGTGGTCCAGGATAACCGTATTACCGTAAATGCCCAGATAGTCCGCAAACACCACCTTTCCGGCTGCGGCAGCTGGGACCGGACTGTGGGCCACCGAGGCCAGATCCAGGCCCAGGTGCCAGGCCTGGGAAACCCTGCGCCCCCGGTAATAATAGAAACGGTGTTCCCCGAAATCGGAACGTTTGGCCGAGTGCGGCAGGGCCTTAAGGGGCCCCTGCAGGGTAAAGGAGATTTCCGAGGGACGGGAGGTGATCTCCGCGATCTTCTGGTTATTGCGCTGACGCAGAGTCTGGTTCACCCAGAGGAAGGTCTTAAGGAGGTCTTCTTTCTGGGCCTCGGGATAACGGGAAAGAAACTCCGGCATCTTGCGTTGCAGGAAACCGTCGCTGATGCGCATCCGGACCCGGGGATACCTTCGCCGCTGGAGATAATAATTCACCGGAATCTCCAGGCGATTACCCGCCTCGTCCTCGGCGAAGACCAGAAACTCGCGCACAGTGGTATCGCTCACCGGAAGGGCCACCAGGGCCGCATAAATCCCCCTCTTCAGGGGATATCCTCGAAAGACACGCCCGTTAAGACGCACCCCGCTGCGGGCCTTCTCTCCCACCCGATAAAGGACCAGGGCCGAACCACCCCGGGCTATATAGACCGTGGAGGAAAGGACGGTTATGCGCGGCGGGGTAAGATCCAGAGCAAAAGGGAAGGCCTTCCGGGACTGGTTGCCCTTGAGCGCATTGCGCCAGGAGGCATCCCAGGCCTCCACCACCAACCGGGCCGGCCCCTCGCCCAGCCCCTTTTCCAGCGGGGAGATCGTGAAACGGTAGGATACGTTCTTAACCGAGGAACCCTTCCAGAAGGAAAGAGGATAGGTTTCCTCCCGAAGGAGGAGATGCTTTCGCCCCTGCAGCAGAAGGACCCTTACCCGATGAAGACCGGACCCGGAATCCCGCAAGCGCACGGTAAAGGATAACCTGCGGCCGGCCAGCTTGGGCAGACCCTCCACGGAAATCTGCGGTGCCGCCCCTTCCATCCGGGTAAAGAAGAGATACCCCGCCACTCCGCATAGGGCCAGAAAAAAGAGGAGAATCAGGGTCTTGAAAAAGGTTTTCATGTCTGTCCTCCGCTTTGCACGGTGCGGATTTTTAACTATAACAGAACTGATGCCTCGACCCAAGCCAAAGCTGATCCCTCTACTTCTGGTGGCCCTGCTGGGTACGGGTTTTTCCTTTTCTCTTCCTCATTTTCAGCTCTCCCCTTACGCCCGCTATCGTCTCTCGCGCTTACCCCTTATCGGGCGCCTGATCAAACCCCCGGTTCCGCCCGAAAAGGAATACCGCGCCGCCCAATCTCTCATGGAAAAACTTCGCGATCAGGAGGCCGATCGATATGCCCCTGAACTTTACGCCCGGGTGGAAAAGAAATGGGAACGGGCCCGGACCTATTATCGCACCGGCCATTACGACTGGGCCCGGATCTATTTCGCTCAGATCCAGGACCTGGGTAAAAAAACCCTGGAGGAGGCCCGCAGGCGCCGCGAGGCCCTAAAGGCCCGGGCCTATAAAACCTTAAACCTCCTGCGCCAGAGCTACCGCAAAAAAAGCCGGACTCTTCCGCCGGAAAAACGCCTTCAGATCACCCTGGCCCTCTGGCGGCTGGAGACCCTGATCCAGCTTGAGGACTTCGAAACCTTTAAAAAGGAGGCCCTGGAGGTACGCCGTAACTACGGACTCTGACCCCGGAGGCCCCGACGCAGAATACGTTTGTCCCCCACCCGCAGGGTGACTTTGGTCCGATCCAGATACTCGAGGAGAGGAATCAGATACTTGCGCGAGGCCCCGCCGGTAAGCTTGCGAAAGTCCCCCACTCCCATCTCCCCGTGACGACGAAGATAATCCTCCGCCAGGCTCCGGGCCTTTTCCAGAATATGGCGATGGAAATAAAGCTTTTCGGAAAGTCGGACCAGAACCCCTTCCTGCACCAGCACCCTGAACATATCCAGGGCTAGCTGAGGCCGATCCCGGAAACGAGAGAGGGCCTCGTCCGGGTCCGGAGGGGAAAAACCGGCGGAAAGGAAGATCTTCTCTATCTCCCGTTTCAGGGCCTCGGCCTCCTCGGGAAGGACCACCCGGTGGGAGGAGAGACGCAAAAACTCCCTCTCCGCCACCAGCTGCCCCCCGGAAAGAAGCTCCGAGACCGCGGCCTCGAAGACCCGCAGCGGAGCCCGATCGGAAACCCGGGCCCGCAATT
Organism: Thermosulfurimonas sp.; assembly: GCF_015491435.1. Lineage (NCBI taxonomy): Bacteria > Pseudomonadati > Thermodesulfobacteriota > Thermodesulfobacteria > Thermodesulfobacteriales > Thermodesulfobacteriaceae > Thermosulfurimonas > Thermosulfurimonas sp. The sequence goes on along the minus strand of NZ_WFVX01000184.1, from coordinate 3,088 downwards.
CCTCCTTGGTAAGCCCGGGTTTGAGGGGAAATTTCTGATGAAACCCCTCTAGCGCCCGGAGGATCTCCTCCTTGAAGGCTTCCAAAGCCCTCCGGGAAAGGAGGATCTCTTCCTCCTCCCCGGGGATACGTACCACCTGGGAGGAAAGGGATTGCAGCAGATCCTCCCAGGCCCTTCCGAAGACCGAAACCTTGAACTGGAGAAGGGAGGCCTTCAGCCCACCCTCCCGGGCCTTTTCCAGATGATAGAGAAGGACCTCTCTGTCTCCGCCGCGGGCGAGGAGTTCCAGTTCCTCCCGTTCCCAGGGTTTGGTGCGCTTACGGCGCCGGGCCAGGGGGTTGAGCACCCTCCCTCCGCCCAGGGTGACCAGGGGAGAGCCGCCCCGGATGACCGCCCGATCCCCGCGCAGACAGACCACCGGCTGGGACAGACGGACCTGGACCACGTCTCTCTCTCCGGGTTCCAGGCGATCCCTTCCGAAGAGGACCACCTCACCCAGGAGCTCCGCGGTCCCCAGATGGAAATGGACCTTCTCCAGGTTCCTGAGGGGTCTGGGGGCACTGGAAAGATACTGCAGCTCCAGGTCCAGGATGGTGGAGGGGCGCAGCAGTCCGGGCGTAGCCACCACGTCGCCACGGGACACCTCCTCCCTTTCCACCCCCTGGAGATTAAGAGCGGTGCGCATCCCTGCCAGGGCTTCCTCCCTTTCCTCCCCGTGACTCTGAATACGGCGCACCCGGGCCCTTATCCCCCGGGGATAAATCTCCACCTCCTCCCCTACCCGGAGCCGGCCGGAAATGGTGGTGCCGGTAACCACGGTGCCGAACCCCTTGACCGTAAAGACCCGATCCACCGGAAGCCGGAAAGGCCCGGCAAGAGAACGGTCCGGAACCTTCTGTACCAGTTGATCCAGGACGCGGATAAGCTCCGGAAGCCCCTCCCCGGTGACCGCGGAGACCGCTACCAGGGGCGCCCCCTCCAGGAAGGTGCCCCTGAGGAACTCGCGAACCTCCTCGGTCACCAGATCCAGCCATTCCTGATCCACCAGATCCTTTTTGGTGAGGATCACCAGCCCGCGTTTTACCCCCAGGAGCTCGCAGATCTCCAGATGTTCCCGGGTCTGGGGGCGCACTCCTTCGTCGGCAGCCACCACCAGGGCCACCAGGTCGATCCCCGCGGCCCCGGCCACCATGGTGCGCACGAAACGTTCATGCCCCGGAACATCCACAATCCCCACCCGCACCCCGGAAGGAAGATCCAGCCGGGCAAAACCCAGTTCAATGGTGATCCCGCGTTCTTTTTCTTCCTTGAGACGATCGGTGTCCACCCCGGTGAGCGCCTTGACCAGGGTGGTCTTTCCGTGATCCACATGCCCGGCGGTACCCAGAACCACCCGTTTCATAGCGGTGCATCCTCGGCCTTAAGAAGTTTCACCCTCCGGCCCAGGAAGATACGGGCAATGTCCTCGAAGGCCGGGGTAAGGTCCGAAACGAAAATAAGGGGTTCTCCGTCTTTTTCAAGATCCACCGCCGGGGACCCCTCCTTCCGGGAAAGAAAGGCCCTTACCTCCTCGGCCACCTCCTCGGCCGGATCCACCAGAGTGATACGCCGGCCGGCCTTCTCCTGAATGATCTTTCGGAGCACCGGATAATGGGTGCACCCCAGGATGAGGGTATCGATCCCTTTCATCCGCAGGGGCAGGAGGCATTTTTTTACTATCCTTCGGGTTTCGGGTTTCTTGAGCCAGCCCTCCTCCACCAGCGGAACCAGAAGCGGGCAGGCGTTACCGTAAACCCGCACCTCCGGGTCCCTTTCCCGCAGGAGCCTCTCGTAAATCCCGCTCTGGATGGTGGCCCGGGTACCGATCACCCCGATCACCTTCCGCCGGGTTACCTGGAGGGCCTTCTTCACCGAGGGAGTGACCACCTCGAAGATGGGTACTCCGGGAAAGCGCTCCTTCAGGGCTTCGGTGGCCACCGAGGAAGCCGAATGGCAGGCCACCACGATGATCCGTGCCCCCCTCCGCAGGAGAAATTCGGTGTCCTCGATGGCATAACGAATGATGGTTTCCGGACTTTTGGTTCCGTAAGGTGTGCGAGCCGTATCCCCGAAATAGACAAAACGATACCCCGGAAGCCGGCGCACCAGCTCCCTCAGGACGGTGAGCCCTCCTATGCCCGAATCGAAGACTCCGATCAAGGGGCTGCTCGGACCTCCCCGCGGACCAGGTGAAGCATCTGCAGACGCATCCGGCACTGCGGACAGAAATCGGTGCCCTTGAGATCGAGTTCCATCAGGGAGGAAGGGGGATGCATTACGCACAGGGGATCGGGACAGGACCCCAGCCCCAGGAGATGCCCCAGGGCCCGAATGGACTCCTTGCGCAGACGTTCCACCAGAAGCCTCTCCGGCTCGGTCCCGAAGAGAAATTCCTGGAGGTTACGGGCCGAAACCAGGGCCGAACGGGAGGAAAAACTCACCTCCACAAAGACCAGGGGACTCCTGGGGGAATAAAGCTCCTCCCCGCAAACCCCCAGCACAAAATCGACCTCCCCGGAAACGCTACGCAGAAATTCCGCCACATAAGGGGCGAAAAACTTGCGCAAACGGGGATGAAAGGCCGCAGCCGGAGGGGTAATGGGCCGGGAAAGCTCTACCTGGACCCGCCAGAACTCGGAAAGCTCACGCAGGAAACGCTCCAGCCACGGACCGAACACCCTGCCGATGGGAACCACCAGAACACGCCGCATCTCAAACATATACTACCACAAACCTCCGCCCCCCCAAACAACCTCCGAACGATACCGCTTCTCAAGGCCAAAGTTTCCGGATATCCTAGGCTTATGAAACGGCTGCCCCTGGATACCTCCTCCTTCAAACAGATCCGGGAGCGGGGCTGGGTCTATGTGGACAAAACCCCCTGGATCCACCGCCTGGTAACCGAGGGCATCTGCTACTTCCTCTCCCGCCCCCGAAGATTCGGAAAATCCCTTACCATCAATACCTTGAAGGAACTCTTCCGCGGAAACCGCAAGCTCTTTGAGGGGCTTTATATCTACGATAAGTGGGACTTCGCCGAACACCCGGT
>NZ_WFVX01000183.1:0-3150 GCF_015491435.1 Thermosulfurimonas sp. | reverse complement strand
CCCACGGCCCGCGCGGCCCGGGGATAGCCCATCCTCCGGGCCACCCAGCCGTAGGTCCTTACCTCCCCCCGGGGGATCTCCCGCAGAAGATAAAGACATCTCCGGGCCGAAGGGGATACCTCCAGTCTAAACGGGAGGTCGGGAAAAGACCGCTCCCCCTCAAAATAGGCCCGGAACTCTTCCTCCACGGGCCTGAGGTGCGCAGGAGAAAGCTCGGGAAAGGACAGCCCGGTAGCCTCTCCCAGGATCACCCGGATTATCCGGTTGTCCTCGAGCAGGACCACCACCGAACGGCCGCAAAAGGAAAGACGGCCCATGCGGACCATTTCAGGGTATAATATAGTCAAAACTCCGACGGAGGGGGAGATGGGTGCGCGGGTAAGGCTGGAGGATAAAATCCTGGAGCTTATCCAGGGGGACATCACCGAACAGGACACCGAGGCTATTGTTAATGCGGCCAACGAACGTCTCATTCCCGGGGGAGGGGTGGATGGAGCCATTCACCGCAAGGGCGGTCCTTCCATCGCCGAAGAGGCCCGCAAGATCGGACATTGCCCCACCGGGCAGGCGGTGGTCACCGGGGCCGGGCGTCTGAAGGCCCGTTATGTCATCCACGCCGTGGGGCCCATCTACCGCGACGGAAAGAGCGGTGAAGCCGATCTCCTGGCCAGCGCCTACCGCGAGTCCCTGAAACGGGCCGCGGAATTAAAGCTTTCCTCCGTGGCCTTTCCCTCCCTTTCCACCGGAGCCTACGGATATCCTCTGGAGGAGGCGGCCCCTATCGCTCTCAGGACCATCCTCTCTTTTCTCCGCGAAAACCCCCTGCCCCGGCTGGTGCGTATGGTCCTCTGGGGAGACCAGGCCTATCAGGCCTATCTTCAGGCCCTGCAGGAGCTGGCGGCCAGGGAAGGTCTTCAGGTAGAGGAATTTTAGCCCCGGCGTCGATAACCCAGGGCCTCCATGAGTTCTTCGAAAATACGGCGCAGAAGGATAAAGGCTTCCTTGTCTCCTCCGCGATCCGGATGAAGGGACTTGGCCCGGGCCCGGAAGAGGGCCAGAATCTCCCGGCGAGACATCCTCTCCAGGGCCTCCGGGGAAAGACCGAAATAACGGGCCGCCCGAACGATAGCCTCTCTCCGAGCCCAGATCCCCCGGCGCCGCTCCTCAAAGATCCTTCGCTGGGTCTCGGTGGCATCAAAATAGAGAATTACATACCGGGATAGATACTCCCGCAGCACCTCCTCCTCGCTCAACCCCATCCGGTATTCCTCGTCCCGAGCCAGATCGCACAGAGCCTCCAGAAAGGCCTGATCCAGTTCCTCCTGAAGACGGGCCTCAGGAAGATGACGGGTAAGAAGGGAGGGAAACTTCTCCGCCAGGGCAAAGGCATAGTAAATATAGGGCACTATCTCCCGGGGACGCAGCCGGTCTTCCTGGGTCCACAGAAGCTGTTCTATCTCGTCCCGACTCCTGTCCCGCATACGATAGAGAAAAGGCAGCGGGCGCTTGAGCAAAGTCTCGGACCTGGGCCCTCCGAACTTCAGAAAAATGGTCCGGCGTCGGTCAAAGGGATGAATCCGGGCCTGAACCCGCAGGGCCTCCTCCCGCTCCAGCCGTTCGCCGGAAGGACGGGAACGATAGATGTAGGGACGCAGATACTCCCGGATCTCCGGACGCACAAACCGGAAAAAGATCTCCTCCAGCTCCCACTGATCCGTCTCGATCCCCTGGGCCCTTAAGGCCTCCTCCAGGGACTCATCCACGTAGAAGGCCTTCCCTCCGGGATAACGAAGATAAAGGGAAGGGTCCTCCCCCAGACACAGGAGATCCCGGGAACGCCATATCTTTCCTTCCTTGACCGAGATCCGGAGATAATACTCGAAACCGCCTACGATGCGTTTACGGGCCAGATACAAGGGGTAAAGAAAGGGGGGCCTTCGCCCCCCTGCTCTGGATTCTAGACTTCCTGAACGGTAATGGAACCGGTGGGGCAGACCTCCACACAGGTCTCACACCCCAGGCAATCCTCGGGACGGGCCACAACCGGCTTCCCGTCCTCGCCCTCGTCATAAACCTGGGCCGGACAAGCGTTGATGCACTCCTGATCCGCGTCGCAGGTGTCGTAATTGATGGTGATCTCAAACATAACCAACCTCCTTATTTAGTTTTTGGCATGGGATCTGCCCACCCTTCCGGAGAAGGCGAGGGCTTCCATCCTTTAAAACCGAACCCCTCTCCGTGAATGGCCCGAAGCATCCCTTCCACCCATAGAAAGGTACTGGCAGCATGGAGATGAGTATAAGTGCCGAAAACCCGTTTGTAAACCGCTCCGTCCCGCTTCCCGTCAAAGCCGAAACCTCGCTCCACCTCCAGGACCAGACGAAGCTCACGCCCCTCCCGCAGCCGGGGCAGGGAATAATGGAATTCGTGCCCCTGAAGCACCGTCCCCGCGGGATAGAAGGGGTTCTCCTCCTTCACCCGGACCACCGTATAGCCATGCCCCACGGGATGGGGTTTGATCTCGAAATCCAGAGGCAGAAGACCGCACAGGGGATAGGTGCGCCCCTTCCAGGATACCGTCTCCCCCAGATAGATCAGCCCCCCGCATTCGGCATAAATGGGAAGACCACCCTCTCCGGCCTCGCGCACATCCTGAAGAAAGGAACGATTCTCGCCCAGGGCTTCGGCCTGGGTTTCCGGAAACCCTCCGCCGATATAAAGGGCCTCAAGCGGAGGTAGCCTGGAATCACGCAGGGCGTCCAGGAAGATCAACCTGGCCCCCAGGGCCTCCAGAACCTCCAGATTCTCGGGATAATAGAACTGAAAGGCCCGATCCCTGATAACCCCTATGCGAACCCCGCTCAAAATCGGGGGAAGGGCTTTCTCCTCCTCCGGAAGTTCGATCTCCGGAGCCTGTCTGGCCATCTCTATCAGGGGATCCGGATCCAGATGTTCGAAGAAGATCCCCTCCAGAACCTCCAGAAATTCCTCGGTAGCCTGATATTCCTGCCAGGGCACGAGACCGAGATGCCTTTCCGGAAAAGGAAAACGTATGCGGGGAAGGGCCCCCAGAACCCGAACCCCGGTATAATGCTCGATGGAGCGGGTGATGATGTTCTCGTGTCGAGGACGGGCCACCCGGTTCAGGAT
>NZ_WFVX01000182.1:0-3283 GCF_015491435.1 Thermosulfurimonas sp. | reverse complement strand
GATTATAGTGCACCCGCTGGATGAGAAGCCCCACCACCCCGGCTCCCAGACCCACCAGCACCCCCAGGATTACCAGAATGATGGCCAGCTCGATCAGGGTGAACCCGCGGGATTTCATCGGCTCACCGGAGAACAAACCGGTTCCGGAAGGGAGAGCCCTTCCTTTTCGGCCAGGGCCCGGACATAGTGCCAGTCACCGTTTCGGATCCATTCCGGAAGGGGGGAAAGGGCCAGGCGGGTGAAGAGGGCCCGGCGCTCCTCCTCGGAAAGCCCTCGGGCCATGATCTCCTCTCGCCAGCGGGCCATGAGTTCGAGATACACCTCCCATTCCGGCCCGAATTCCTCCTCCAGACGTTCACGAATCCTCCGGGCCGCGGCAGGACTCGCCCCGGAGGTGGAAATGGCCAGCTGCAACCGGCCCCGCTTTATCACCGAGGGAACAATAAAGGAACACCGCTCCGGACGATCCACCACGTTACAGAAGAGGCCCTTCTTTTCGGCCTCGGAAAACACCGCCTCCTGGACAGCCTGGTCATCGGTGGCGGCCACGCAGAGCCAGGCTCCGGAAAGATCCCCCTCGCGATAGGGGCGTCTTTCGAGCTCGATTCTTCCCTCCTCGGCCCACCGGGCTATGCGGGGCGTAACCTCCGGAGCGATGACCCGCACCCTGGCCCCGGCCTCAACCAGGGCCTCCACCTTGCGCTCCGCCACCTCCCCGCCCCCTACCACCACACAGAGCCGGCCCTCCAGGCGCAAAAAAACCGGATAGTACCTCATATCCCTATCATATCTTGAAGCCTCCGCCGGACAAGGGGTATGATGAAATATGTCCCGGGTGAAAAAGATCCCTCTCGGGAATTCCCAAAGAGAAAGTTTAGCCTATTATCGGAATCTTTCGCCGGAAGAATCCTGGCGTATTTTTCTTGCCCTGCAGAAGGAAGTAGCCCGGATTATGGGATGTTTGGTCAATTTAAACCCTAAAAATGCCAGGGCTTTACTTAAGACATTGAGGGATTTCGGCTTTAAGGATCCTGATCTTTCAGAAAAAGATTTACAGGAGGAGGGCTATATTGTTCAGCTGGGATATCCTCCTTGGCGAATCGATCTTCATCTGGGAAGCGAGATACCCTTTGAGGAACTCTGGAAAAGACACCGCATATTTCATTGGGACGAACTTGAGGTGCGGGTGGTTGATCTTGAAGATCTCAAGAGATTGAAAAGACTTTCTGGCAGAACCAAGGATCTTGCCGATCTCGAGTGTCTGGAGAGGATGCATGAAACCGATTAATCCCGCTCCCTATATCGAACACACCCTGCTTAAACCCACCGCTACCCAGAAAGACGTGGAAAGGCTCTGTGCCGAGGCCCGGGAATTGGGTATGGTCGGGGTGTGTGTGCCTCCGGTGTGGGTGCCGTTGGCCCGGAAGTGTCTTTCCGGAAGCGAGGTACGGGTGGTCACGGTGGTGGGTTTTCCCCTGGGGTTTGAGCCGGTGGAGATAAAAGTCGCTCAGGCCGAGCTTTACACGGATCTCGGGGCCCAGGAGCTGGACATGGTCCTGAATCTCGCCCTTCTCAAAGCCGGGGAGCTTTCCGGGGTCCTTTCCGAGGTGGAGGAGGTGGTACGGGCCGCGGAACCCGCCCCGGTAAAAGTGATCCTGGAGTGCGGCTATCTCACCGAGGCGGAAAAGAGGGAACTTTCCCGCCGGATTCCCGAGACCGGAGCGGCCTATCTCAAGACCGCCACCGGTTTCGGTCCGCAGGGGGCGAAACTGGAGGACGTACGTCTTCTCCGGGAGGCCTCCGGCGGGCGCATCCGGATCAAGGCCGCGGGGGGCATACGCACCCTGGATCAATGTCTGGGTTTCATTGAGGCCGGGGCCGAACGGATCGGGACCAGCTCCGGAGCGGATATCGTGCGGGAATATCTGGCCCTGACCCAGGGCCAGGCCCTGCCCGAGGTGGAGATCTTCGTGGACGGGGCCTGTCTGGGAAATCCCGGTCCCGGGGGGTTTGCCGCCCTTCTCCGCGCCCGGGGGCAGGAAAGGGTGATCACCGGGGGCGAGGAGGCCACCACCAACAACCGGATGGAGCTACGGGCCGCCATTGAGGCCCTCCGGGCCCTGAAACGCCCCTGCCGGGTGAGGATCCACACCGACTCCCGGTATCTCCTTCAGGGGGCCACCCAATGGCTTCCCCGATGGGAGAGGAGCGGCTTTCGCACCGCGGACAAAAAGCCGGTCAAGAACCGGGACCTCTGGGAAGAACTCGCCCGGTTGCTAAAAACCCACCGGGTGGAATGGGTATGGGTGGAGGGACATGCCGGGCATCCAGAAAACGAACGCTGCGACCGCCTGGCCCGGGAGGAAGCCAGGAAGAGGAAGACCTAGCCCATGGAACGAAAGCTTCTGGTAGGGATAACCGGAGCCAGCGGGGCCCCCTATGCGGTGGCCTTCCTCAAGCTTTTGAAACGGCTCGGGATAGGTAACCAGGTGGTGATCAGCCGGGCGGCAGAGGAGGTCCTGCGCCACGAGACCGGGCTCTCCCCCGAAGATCTACTACGCTTCACGGAGAGGGTCTTCCGGGAGGACGAACTTTCCGCCCCTCCGGCCAGCGGATCTGCTCCGTACCGGGGGATGGTCATCATCCCCTGCTCCATGGGAACCCTCTCGGCGGTAGCCCATGGAGCGGCCCGGAATCTCCTGCAGCGGGCCGCGGATGTCATGCTCAAGGAGAGAAAACCCCTGGTTCTGGTGGTGCGGGAGACCCCTTTCAACCTCATCCACCTGCGAAACATGCTGGCCGCAGCCGAGGCCGGGGCCACCATCTATCCGGCCATGCCGGCCTTTTATCATCGTCCCCAGGATCTCCAGGAGATGGTAGAATTTTTCGTGCAGCGTCTGGCCGAGTTTCTGGGCCTTGAAGTCCGGGACCTCAAGCGATGGGAGGGTCTATGATCAAAAAATACCGCACCCTGGAGGAGGCCACCGCGGATCTTCCCGCCTTTCTCCTTCGTTTACGCGGGAAAAGGCCCGGGGTCATTCGACCCCTGATTCGCTATCCCCGGGGGATAAAAAAGTTCAGGACCCTTGAGGAGGCCCAATGGGATCGGGAACAACGATTGCTGGAGCAGGAGGATGCTGTTGAAGATTAAATACCTTATGGAGATGATCAAATTCGAGCATACCATCTTTGCCCTGCCCTTTGCCTATACCGGGGCGGTGCTTGCGGCCCGGGGGTTTCCGGACTTAAAGACCGCACTTCTCATTCTGGGCTGTATGGTAGG
>NZ_WFVX01000181.1:0-13342 GCF_015491435.1 Thermosulfurimonas sp. | reverse complement strand
CAAGGACCAGGGCCAGGGCCCGGCCCCCGGCCCGCTCCCCCAGGGCCGAGTAGGCGTGAGCCGCGTGGTGCTGGAGATGAAAAAGCGGAAGTCCCTCCCTTTGCGCCATCTCCTCGGCCAGGCGGGTGGAAAGATAGTCCGGATGAAGATCTGTAACCAGGGTCCGGGGTTTTACGGAGAAAAGATGTTCGTAACTTTTGAGGGTTCGCTTCCACAGGGAAAGGGTGGCCACGGACTCAAGATCCCCGAGATGGGGCGAAAGGAAGGCCTCCTCATTTCGGGTCAAAGCAAAGGTGTTTTTTAGAAGGGCGCCGGTTCCGAGGAGGCCGGATTTTTTCCGCGGAAGGGGAAGAGGGTCCGGCGCCAGACCCCGGGCCCGGCGCAGAACGATCCGGGTCTTTCCGGAAAAGCGCACCACCGAGTCGTCAAGCGGGTTTACGATGCGCCGATCGTGCAGGAGAAAAAAGTCCGCAATGCCGGAAAGACGCGAAAGGGCCTCGCGGTTTTCGAAACAGAGAGGCTCCCCGGAAAGATTCCCGCTGGTCATGACCAGTGCCCTGCCGGGCCAGAGGGAGAGAAGAAGGTGGTGAAGCGGGGTGTAGGGAAGCATGAGGCCTACGAGATAGATCCCCGGGGCCACGGATTCGGCGAGAGGGAAGGGTTTCTTCTTCCGGCAAAGAACGATGGGGGCCCTTCGAGAGGCAAGGGCCGCGACCTCTTCCGGGGTAAGCTCCGCCAGGCACCGGGCCGCCTCCAGATCCCGCACCATGACCGCGAAGGGTTTCCGCGGGCGGTGTTTTCTGGCCCGAAGCTCCCTTACCGCGGATTCATTTTCCGCATCACAGGCCAGGTGAAACCCCCCGAGCCCTTTGAGGGCCCAGATGGCCCCCTCCTGTAGGCTCCGGATCATGAATTCCCAGGGATCCGGGACCTCAATTTTTTCGCCCTTCCGGGAAAGGATAAAGATACGGGGGCCGCAGATCGGGCAGGCGTTGGTCTCGGCGTGAAACCGTCGGGAGGCCGGGTCCCGGTATTCCCGGAGGCAGTCCGGACACTGGGGAAAATCGCGCATGGAGGTCCGCTCCCGGTCGTAGGGCAGGGCCTCGATCACCGTATAGCGGGGGCCGCAGTCCGTACAGGTGGTAAAGGGGTAGCCGAAACGGCGATCTTCCGGGGAAAAGACCTCGGAGAGACACTCCGGACAGGTGGCCACATCCGGGGAAACATAGGTGGCCGGGGGGCCGGCGCCGCTTTTCCGGGCTTTAAATTCTCCGGAGAAGGTTTCTGGGAAGGATCTTACGGAGATCCTTCGGATGCGGGAAAGCGGCGGAGCCTCGGCCCGAAGGGCCGAAAGGAAAGCCCGGAGATTCTTCTCTTCTCCGGTAATGAGGACCTCCACCCCCTCCGGGACATTGCGTACCTCGCCTGCGAGGGAAAGCCTCCGGGCCAGGCGCACGAGGAAGGGCCTGAACCCCACCCCCTGCACCCTTCCATCCACCAGAATACGCAGGGATTTCATGCGCGGAGGAATTCTATCCAGGGCTTGAGGCCTTCTTCCGTGCGGGCGGAGAGGGGAAAGAGCCGGGCTTCGGGGGTTATGCGGGCGATGAGTTCTGCAACCCGTGCCAGATCAAAGTCCACATGGGGGAGAAGGTCTATCTTGGTCAGGACCACGGCGCTGGCCCGGCGGAAGGCCTGGGGGTATTTTTCGGGTTTATCCTCGCCCTCGGTCACGGAAAGGACCACCACGGTGAGGTCCTCGCCCAGGTCGAAGTCCGCCGGACAGAGGAGGTTCCCCACGTTCTCGATGAAAAGAATCTCCGGCGGGAAGGCCGCAAGCTCATGAAAGGCCCGGTGCACCATACGGGCGTCCAGATGACACACCCCGCCGGTGGTCACCGCGGCCACCGGAATCCCCAGCCGGGAGAGCCTTTCCGCATCCCGCCGGGTTTCGGGATCTCCCTCGATCACCGCCACCCGAGCCCCGGGAAGCCGTCTTACCGTGGCCTCGATGAGGCTGGTCTTTCCGGCCCCGGGAGAGCCGACGAGGTTTATGACCCTGACCCCAAGCCTTTTGAACCAGGCCCGGTTCTCGCGGGCCAGCCGTTCGTTTTCCGAAAGGAGCCCCCGGGAGACGGTCACCCGGAGGGTCCTTTCCCCGCAGCCGCAGCTCTCACACATCGGCCACCTCGAACTCCACCTCTCGCAGGGTTAGTTCCTCCCCGGAAAGGAGGGTCTTTTCCGGGCTCTGGCAACCGGGGCAGAGGGAAAAGTAGTCCCCGGAAAACTCTCTTCCGCAAGTCTCGCAGCGAAAACGAGCCGGAATCAGATCCAGGATCATCTCGGCTTCTTTGAGTTCGGCATACATTTCCCGGAGCACCTCATAGGCCCAGCGGAAGGCCTCGGGATCCACCCCGGAAAGTTCTCCGATCTCCACGGTAAAGCGCAGGACCCGGTGGGCCCCCTCGTGTTCTTTAAGGCGCAGGAGTTCCTCGGCCAGGGCGGCCACCAGGCTGGCCTCATGCATGTCCGGTTTCCTCAAGAATCTGGTGGAGAAGCTCCCAGGTTTCCCGGGCCTCTTCGGGTTTGATCTTCTGTAGGGCAAAGCCCACATGGACGATCACCCAGTCGCCGGGGGAGAGTTCTTCTACGGGAAGGAGATGGAGATAGACCGGCATTTCCACCCCTTCGGCCTCGGCCAGGCCCATGGGGTAGTCGATCTCCTTTAGCCGCATAGGGACCCCTACGCACATTTTTTGCGTCTCTTTAAGTAGATGTTAACCGAGGCGAGTTCCTCTTCAAGCCAGGAGAGGGCCCGGGGCAGGGCTCTCTTAAGGTTTGGGGAAAGCTCAAGACCCGGGGAGATCTCTTCCGGGACCGCGGCCAGGATCCGGATCCTGGCCGGTTTTAGTCCGGAAAATTCCGCAAACTTTAGGGCCTCGATCAGGCTCACCTCGTGAGGGCTTAGGGTCTTAACCGCCGCGAAACGGGAAAGATCCTTGTTTTCGAAGATCTGAAGGGTCCCCGGCGGAGCTGAATCGGCCACTACATCCACGAGTAGGGCCAGGTCCTTTTCCCGGAGATAGTCCAGAAGGGAAAAGCCCGGACATCCTCCATCCACCACCTCCACCTCTGGAGGGATCTCGTAGCGGCGTTCAAATTCACGGATTACATGTATTCCGAACCCTTCGTCCCGCAGGAGAAGGTTCCCCACACCTAGTACCAGGACCCGCATCAATCCTCCTCGACTTCGGCGGGCAGGAATTTGGAACCGGAGAAGGCTCCTGAGATGATGGCCTCCGGAGCCTTGAAGTCGTTCCAGATGGCAATGTAAAGGTGCACGATCACGAAGAAGATGAAGCACCAGTGGAGGATATAGTGGATGAAGCGAGCCATCTGTAAGGAGCCGAAAAGTGCTACTCCCATTTTACTGATCCAGGAGACATCCGGATAGAGCATATATAGACCGGTAAGGGACATCACGATGGCAGCCATAAAGAGGAGGAAGTAAATGGTGCCTGCAAGGACCGTGTGCCCCATGCGCCATTCGTGTTCATCCGTGAGGTAGAGGTAAAACTTAAGCGACTGCCATAACGAGCGAATGTTTCGTCGGTTGATGGGCAAGAAGTCGGTAAAGCGCTCGTAGCGGTTTCCGAAAAAGAGAAGATAGAGTCTCACGGCTACTGCGGCCATGAAGACATAGGCTGCGGCGAAGTGATAGTAGCGCAGGGTGGCCATAAGATACTGGGGTTTAAACTCCGCCCACTTGGTGGTGAAAGGGGGAGAGTGGATGTAGATTCCGGTAAGAAGGAGTACGGCGCAGGAAAGAGCAAAGGACCAGTGAAAGAGCCTTAAAGCCCAGCTCCACACAAAGACCCGACGATAAAGGATTTCTTTGTCTTTTTTAACCATGACTTTATCCCCCTAAAGGGCCTTAACTTTTACTATTTCTCGCCGCTCGGGATCTAGAATGTGTACCGCGCAGGCAATACAGGGATCAAAAGAGTGCACGGTACGCAGGACTTCAAGGGGTTTTTCCGGAATGGCCACAGGATTATCGAGGAGGCTTGCCTCGTAGGGACCGCGTTTTCCCAGCTGACAGCGCGGGCTCACATTCCAGGTGGAGGGCACTACGGCCTGGTAGTTTTTGATTTTTCCGTTTTCGATGACCACCCAGTGGGAAAGGGTTCCCCGGGGGGCCTCGTGGAAACCGAAGCCTCTAATTTCACCCCTCGGGAAGGCGGGGGGAGTGCGGTAAGGGTAAATATTAAAGTCACCCCGTCCTATGTTCTCTATCAGAAGATTTAGGTGTTTCAGAGCGAGCTCAGCCAATACTGCCGCGCGGATGGCTCGGGCCACCTGGCGTCCCATAGTGGAGTGGAAGTCATCAATGGTGATTTTTTTCCCGGAGATACTTCGGATGCGTTGGAGGGCTTCGTCCGTCCACTTCCGGATAAGTTCATGCCCTAAGGCGTAACCTACCAGAACCTGGGCGAGAGGGCCTACCTGCATGGGTTCTCCATTAAAACGCGGGGCCTTGGCCCAGGAATACTTCCCCTTTTCCTGAAATCCTGTGTAATATGGCACTGTATCTTCCTGCCAGGGATGCCGTGTCCAGTCCCCTTCGTACCAGGAATGCACCACGCTTTCGGTTACATGATCTTGGAAATAAGGGTCGTTAAAACTCTTTATGGCTTTTACCGAGCGGAGATCAGCCTTGAAGATGGTTCCTCCGGGAAGGTCAAAACGTGTGCCTTGGGTATCAAGCGGAAGATCTGGAACCGCAAGATAATTGGTCACTCCGGCCCCGATCTTGAACCACTCCGGATAAAGGGCCGCGAGAGCACAGGCGTCCACAAAATAGACCTTGTGTACAAAGTCACGCACCGAAAGGAGCAGTTCGCGGGCCCAGCTCAGGCGCTCCATATTTAGGGTGGCTTCATTTTCGGGATTTATGGCTAGGGCTACCCCGCCCACGATCACGGTCTGAATGTGCGGGGTTTTAGCCCCGAAGATAGCTACTACCTGGTTGGCTTTATATTGATAATCCAGGGCCTCAAGGTAGTGTCCTACAGCGAGAAGATTTACCTCCGGGGGGAGCTTCATGGCCGGATGTCCCCAGTATCCGCTGGCAAAGGGGCCGAGCTGGCCGCTAGCCACAAACCGTTCCAGTTTCTTTTTTACTTCCCGGAAAAAGGTTACGCTGTTTCCCGGCCAGTCCGAAAGGCTCTGGGCCAGACGGGCAGCCTTTACGGGATCGGCCTTTAAGGCCGAGACTACGTCCACCCAGTCCAGGGCCGAAAGATGATAGAAATGCACGATATGATCGTGAAGGGCGTGGGCACAGAGGATGATGTTCCGCACATACTGGGCGTTTAAGGGGATTTCTATCCTTAGGGCGTTTTCCACGGCTCTTACTGAGGCAATAGCATGCACTGTGGTGCAGACTCCGCAGAAACGCTGAGTGAAGGCCCAGGCGTCCCGGGGGTCACGTCCCTTAAGAATGACCTCTATTCCGCGCCACATCTGGGCCGAGGCCCAGGCCTCCCGCACCCGTCCTCCTTCGACCTCTACATCTATACGTAAATGGCCTTCGATGCGGGTTACGGGATCAATGGTGATCTTCTTTCTGGCCATGACCAAGCCCCCTATTCTTCCTGGTCTTTTTCTTTTCCAGAGATGCTTTTCAATACCTTTTTAGCGGCCCCGATAGTGGCATGAGCAGCCACTACCGCTGCTGCCGCTCCGACGGCCACACGCCCCGCCTTCTCGGCCTCGACTCGAATACCTCCTCCAGCCGGAATGTAGATCTTGGGAAGATGTTCATAAAAGGGGCTCATACGATCCCAAAAACTGGGTTCCGTACAACCTATGCAGGGGTGCCCGGAGCCTATCGGCCAGGCTCCTACATCGCAGAAACGCTGCACCGGGCAGTTGGAGTAAGTAACCGGACCCTTACAGCCCACCTTGTAAAGACAGTATCCCTGCTGGTGAGCCGGATCCCCGAAGGACTCCACGAATCGTCCCTCGTCGAAGTGGGGCCTTCGTGGACACTGATCGTGAATCCGTCGTCCGTAAGCGAACTTGGGACGCGAGAGGTCGTCGAGTTCCGGGGGATGGCCGAAGGTAAGAGTGTAGAGAACAGTGGATAAAAAGTTGTAGGGATTGGGTGGACAGCCCGGAATATTGATCACCGGACGGCTTAATACCTGGCTCACCTTAACGGCTCCGGTGGGATTGGGGGCCGCGGCCTGGATCCCTCCGAAAGAAGCACAGGTGCCGATAGCGATCACCGCCCCGGCTTTTTCCCCCACCGTACGCAGGATCTCTATTGCCGGGCGCCCGCCGATCTGACAGTAAATTCCGCCATCTTTGGTAGAGACCGCTCCCTCCACTACACAGATATAGCGCCCCTTATATTTCTTGAGAGCCTCTTTCAGTGCTTCCTCGGCCTGTTCTCCGGCTCCGGCCATCAAGGTCTCGTGATATTCAAGAGAGATTAGCTCCAGGATCAGACGGGCTAACGGAGGGTGGGAGGAACGCAAAAGACTCTCGGTACAACCCGTGCATTCCATGAAATGGAGCCATATTACCGGCGGCCTTTCCGAGGACTTCACCGCCGCAGCCACTTTATCCACCATCTCCACCGGAAGTCCCATGGTGGCCGTGGCTATGGTGCAAATCTTCAGGAAATCCCTCCGGGAAAGTCCCATCCTGATGGGCGGAATACGAGCCATTTTTTTCTTCCCCTTTCAATGTTTTTAACAGTTATAATCATAATCCCCATGAGGAACAAAAGTCAAGGAGCAAATAGAGGATTTAAGGGTGATAAGAGATTATTTAGGGAAATTAAGGCATATATCTTTCAAAAATCTGAAAATTTTCCGAAATATTTCTAGTATGCGGGTTTTGTTAAGGAGCTGGGCTTAAAAAATTTTTCTCTGCCCCTCCTTTTCCGGTGACGAATCTCTTGGGGAGCGATTTCTCAGGAGGTGAACCATACAGGGAACGCAGGGATCAAAGGTTCTTATGAAACGTTGAATCTCGAAAAGCAAATTTTTCTCTTCCGTAAGGGGCCAGTAAGGCCAGAAACGGGGAACGCAGTCACTGATTACTCCCAGGTTCTGGGCCGTGGGAGTGATAATCTTAACTGTTTTTATCACTGCATCTAAATCAAAGGTATAATGGTGGAGGAGGAGCCCCCGGGGGGCTTCAAAGGCCCCTAAACCTTGTTTCCGCACTGGTTTAAGAGGAGCGAAAGAAAGGGAATGGTTTATCGGAAGCTCAGGAAGAAGGTGTTTTAATCTCTCCGCGGCCCAGAGAACCTCATAGGCTCTGAAGAGGGAGGCCCGGCTAAGGTCCGGTTCCCCTATATTTTTAAGAGCTTGATGAGCCTCCCGCGAAAGGGGGAAATCCGGTGAGGGAAAAAGGTAAAACCGGGCCAGTGGTCCCACAAGATAGGCACCAAACGGCGGGAGATTTATTCTTTTTAAAAAGGAACCCTCCTCACTTTCGACCAGGGTTTCGTAAAACCGGGAGAGGGGAAACCTTAAGGGTTTGTTTTTCCCGGGGGGGAGGACCAGGACCTCCGATCCCTCGGGAGAGAGGGCTACCAAGGGACTTTGGACCGGCCAGAGAAAGGGCTGAGAGACGGTCTTTTCCCAGTAAAGTTCCCAAGTTTTTCGGGCGAGAAGAAGCACCCTTTCGTTCCGTTCGCCGAGCTCCTTCCGTTCTTCAGAGGAGATCTTTTTCCCCCAGCCTCCGGGAATTCCTCCCAAAGCGAGATGTCCTCTTCCCCCCACGATCTCAAGCATCCTTCTTAGGTGCTTACGGTTCTCCAGGAAGAGATCCCAGAGCCCGGTCTTTTCCAGCCAGGAAAGGGAGTCAGGGGAGGGGAAAGATTCCAGATCTGGCCCGGAGAAGAGGAGAAGTACGGTAAGGTGGTCCCGAAGCCAGGAGATAAGGCCAAAGGCCTCCCGAATCTTCCGGATCCCCTCCGGGGGAGAGATCCCGAGACCCTCTTCCGCAGCCTGCAGGGAGGCCAGATGATGAGCCTCGGCACAGATTCCACAGATACGAGCCGTAAGAAAGGGCATTTCCTCCAGAGGCCGCCCTACTCCCAGGGTCTCAAAGGCTCGGAAGAGGTCGGTCTTCCAGGAAATACCGGCGAGATTATCCCGGGAATCCACCTTTATTTCCAGGCTCAAGGCTCCTTCGATGCGGGAAACGGTCTCTAGTCGGATCTTCCGCATTTTCCTTTCCTCACCAGGGGATGGGTGGCAAGATCAAAGCGATAGAGGCTTCCTGCCGGATCCCTCCAGTTTTTAAGGGCCTCGGTGGCCTTTTGGGGTACGAGAGCCGAGACCATGGCCGAGAGAAGCCTTTCGCCCCGGGCGGTGAGTCCGGCCGGAGGTCCGTAGCAGCCGAGACAGGGATAGCCGGCCCTAAGGCACCGAGCCCCGCACCCCTTTTGAGTTACCGCCCCGGCACAAAAGACCCCCAGGGAGAGATAACATCCCCGGCTCTCAGGCTCGGTCTCCGGAAACCTCTTGAAATCCGAAAGACGGAAGGGATGCCTATCCCGGGGGCATTCTTGGCAGACCGGTTCTTCGGAGGGGCCGGGCGGCCGGCCCGAAAGGAGGCCCTGAAGATAAACGGTCCAGGTGGAACCCTCCGGAGGACACCCCGGAATGGAAAGGTCGGGGACCACAAGAGAGGATAGGGGCCTGGGCCCTTCTTTTCGGATCCACAGAAGTCCGGGGATCCCTCCCCAGAGGGCACAGGCGCCCACCGCAACTACCGTGCGGCATTTTCTTCGAAAGAGTCGGACCACCTCTTCATGTTCCGGGCTCTTTACCGCCCCACATAAGAAACCGATCTCTATTCCTTGGTCCGGTATTTTCCTGAAAACCTTCAAGGTCTCGTCTTTAACCTTGTTCCAGAATATCACCTCCGCCTGGCGGAAAAACTCCGGAGATTCCTCCAGGAAAAACACCGGATCACAGCCGCCGCAGGAAAGAAGATTATGAACCGCGATCTTCAAGGCTCAATTCCCTATAGAATTTATGAATTTCCTCCCCGAGCCGTTCTCCTTCTCCGGACGAAAGCCAGATAATTCTCAGGCGTCGTAGATCCTCTCCCAGAGCGGAAAGCACCCGTTTTAAGGCCTTAAGGCGCAGGCCAGCCCTTAGATTACCCTCCCGGAAATGGCATTCCCCGGGAGGACAGCCGGCTACAAGGACACCGTCGGCCTCCGTTAAGGCCTTTATTACCACCTCCAGTTCGAGACTTCCGGTGCAATTTATTCGAAAGGGTTGAAAACCCACCGGGAGTTCCGGATGGCAAAAGGCCAGATTCTCAAGGGCCCGGGCCGCGCACCATTCGCAAAGGAATCCGATAATCCTAGGTTTCACCGAAAAGGACCTCCAGGCTCTGAAGATGGGCTTCCCGGGGGAAAGGCTTCATTCTGAGTGCTCCCGATGGGCAGGCGCTTGCACAAAGGCCGCAGCCGCAACAAAGTGTCTCCTCAACCTTGAGCCTCTCGAGATCTATATGAAGGGCCTTAAAGGGGCAGACCTCCACACAAAGCCAGCACCGTCCGCAGCGCCGGTCTTCCCATTCAATCCAGTCCGTTTCCGCCCAAAAAGAGGGGGTTTCCAGAAAAAGCAGGGCCTCAAGGGCTGCGGCTTCTCCAGAAAGGACGCTTTCGGAAAGATCTTTGGGACCGGAAGCCGCCCCGGCAATCCAGATACCCTTCCTCAGGGTCTCTACCGGAGCGGTCTTTTCCTCCCGCGGAGAGAAAAAGCCGAACCGATCCGGGCAGAGTCTCAGAAGGGAGGCCATTTCCTCCGAGCCTGTCTCCGGTACGAAACCCGGGACCAGGACCACCAGATCCACGGCCCATACCCTCTGCTCCGAGCCCAGGGTATCCTCGGCCAAAAGGGTAAGCCTCCCTTCATCCTCCGGGGTTAAGGGCACCTCCGAAATCTCGGCTACCTGCCCCCGGATAAATTGAATCCCCTCCTCCTTGGCTCGTCTTAAAAGTCCTTCCCCCTCCGGGGTCTTTAGCCTTAGGTCCAGATAAAAATGATAGACTTCCGCCGAAAGCCTTTCTCGAAGAAGGATTCCGGCCTTAAGGGCCAGACTGCAGCAGATTTCCGAACAATAGGGAAGGTGTCTTCGATCGCGACTCCCCACACAGTGGATTACGGCCACCCGCCGGGGAGACTCTCCGTTAAAACCGTAGATGCTTTCTTGCCGGGTGAACATCCTTTCCAGATCCCAGAGGGTAATGACCCCGGGAAGGCGTTTATAGCCGTAATAGGGTATTTTCTCTGCAGGGTAGGGTCTGAAACCGGTGGCCACGATGATCCCCCCCACCTTTAAACGATGAAGGCGAGGGGTTTGTTCAAAACGGATGGCCTTACGGGTACAGACCTCCTTACACCTGGAGCAACTCTCTCCCCGGAAGTGAAGACAACGTGCGGCGTGAATTACCGGGGCCCGCGGAACGGGATGCGGAGGATCCATGGTAATGGCCGGGGGATTAACGGGGCAGACCCGGAGGCATTCTCCGCAACCATGGCACCTTTCAGAGTCCACATAACGAGGTCTTTCTTCAAGGGTAACCTCATAGGCCCCGGGGCGGCCTTTTACCTCGAAGACATGAGTCAGGGGAAAGAGGTGGAGGTTTTCCTGCTGGATAAGGGCCGAAAGCCGTGGGGAAACGAGACAGGAGGCGCATTCCAGCCGGGGATAGAGACGATCCAGAAAAACGGCCTTTCCTCCAAAGAAGGGTTCTCTTTCAACCAGATAGACCGGAAGTCCCTTTTCTGCAGCCTTAAGGGCTGCAGAAAGGCCTGCTATTCCTCCTCCTATTACCAGAAGGCCCTCGGTAACCGGAAACTTTTTTAAGACCGGGGCCCTATAATAGGAAAGGGCCCGAAGCGCTCCCTTCAAAAGCCCCATGGCCCTGCGGTAGGCTCCTTTCTTTCCCAACCAGGCCGCCTCCTCCCTCAAAGCCACCAGGTGAAAGGCCTGAGCTTGGCGTTTTTCGGAAAGCTCTTTAAAAATAGGGCCGTGAAGATGGGGGGAGCAGGCTCCTACCAGAACCCCTTCCCCGGGAAGGATCCGGGCTTCAAAGAAGGCCTGCCCTTCGGGAGAACAAAGGAAAGGGTGCTGGAAGATCTCCGTCCCGGAGGAGGTGAGCTCCTTTTTAAGGGCCTTAAGGTCCAGGTTTTCACTTATGTTCCCGCCGCACTCGCAGAAAAAGATTTTGACCTTCATTCTTCCTCCGGAATTCCCAACCAGGAGGGAGAGATTCCTAGGGCCAGGCCCAGATACTGGGTAAAATATCTCACCGGAAAGGGAGGGTCTCCGTAAATTTCGAGATTCAGTTTGCAAACCGGACAAGCCACCGCCAGGCCCGAGGCGTTCTTTTGCCGGGCCTCAAAAAGAAGTCGCCGGCAAAGATTTTTGATGACCGGGGAGTCGGTGCGGGGAAGATGTCCTCCGCAACAGTGGGTCTTAAGGGTGGTAGGTATCACCGGATAGCCTGCGGCGGAAAGGACCTTCTCCAGGGCCTGAAGGTCAGTGGGATAGGGACGGGAAAGAAAACAGCCGTAATAGACCGCCACCGGAAAACCCCGAAAGTGGGGCGAACGAAACCTTGAAAAATCGATCCGGGTCAAAAACTCGGTCAAGGACAGGATTCGGGGAAGGTCCGGAGAAAGCTCAAGGCCTTCGTCTTTTAAAAGTTCCGCAATCCGGGATCGCCAGAGCGGATTTTCTCTGAGGATGTTCCGGGCACGTTTGAGATTGTGAAAGCAAAGGCTGCAGGTTACCAGCAGTTCTTTCCCTGAGGCCAGAGCCAGATTGCGGGCAGCGAGAAAAAGTCCTACCCCCTCCGGGGCCTCTTCAATTTCCCGGGCCCCGCAACAGTTCCAGTCCGGAAGAGGTTCGAGTTCGAGAGACAAAAGGGAGGCCAGGGCCTCAATAGATAGGTAAAAATCGCGGGCCAGATGTTCCGAGGAGCAGCCCGGATAATAAAGGACCTTCATGGCCACTCCCTTGCATGCTCTAGCGCACGCCTAAAGGCAGAGAGGTTCTTAATTTTTGAAGGGGCGGAGACCTCCTTTTCTCCTTCCGGGCCGGGAAGGCGTAAAAACAGGCGCTGGTTCTCTCCGGAACCTATTATACGGATGTGATAGGCGTGTACAGCCCCGAAGTCGAAAGAACGCCCTCTCTCTTCAAGGAGACTCCAGAAGATTCGGCTCCACTCCGGGTGTTTGCGCCACCTTTTTCCCGGAGGGAGTCCCTCCCGTCTCAAAAATCGCAAAAAATCCACCACCGGGATTCCCTGAGGACAGCGCTCCTCACAGAGGTAACAACCCACGCAAACCCAAGGGGTGTTTGCTGAGGGTAAAGAGTCCGGCCCTTCCCGCCAGGCCTGGATCAGACGCCAGGGAGGAAGGTCCATTTCCTCGTGCACCGGACAGATAGCCCCGCAGATTCCGCAGACGTTACAGTCCTTAAGCCGTGCGGCCTGAGGGAAGGTCTTAGGAGGCGGGGGAGAAGGGATTTCCCGCGGGAGCCGTTTCTTGATTTCCTTAAGCGTAAGGCCTTGCTTTTTTAATCTCAGAATCGTTTTTAAGCGTTCAAGGGTCCAGGCAGGATAATAGAATTTCACTCCCCCGCTTTTCTGGCCTTTTCTTTTTCCCTTGGGGAGCAAACCCAGTTGGACATAATAGAGAAAGGTGCGTCTGCTGATCCGGTAGCCTTCTTCGGCAAGCTTCTGTAAAATGTCTTCCAAAGGAAGACCGGATTCCATACCTCTGTTTTTAACAGAGAAATAATCCTTGCCAAGGGGGAACGTCATGGCCGAGATTAAGAGCGCTCTGGAGATCGCTCTGGAAAAGGCGGAGAAGATCGGTAAGGCCTCCAAGGAGGAACTGAAGGCCCAGGAGTGGAAGGAAAAGGGACAGAGACTGGCAGCCCGGTTTCTGAAGCAGGAGCAGGTGGATCTGGTCCGGGAATTGAGCCAGGTTCCCCCGGAGGGAAAGGCCCCTCTGGTCAGGGGGCTGGTGGAGATCTTCCTGCGCAATATCGTCCTGCCGCGGGACGAGTATGTCCTCAAAGATGCCCGTCAGGCCCTGGAGGGACTGAACCTGGTCTTTTCGGCCTTCCCGGAGGTCAAAAATCTCACCCGGGAGATAGAAAAACTCCTGTCCCAGTATCTCCAGCACCGGGAGGCCCTTTACCAGCAACTCAAACAGCAGTTTGAGGCCCAGCTCTCGGGTATGGAGGAGGCCCTGAGTCAGCAGATGGGGGTCCAGGTGAAGGT
>NZ_WFVX01000180.1:0-2070 GCF_015491435.1 Thermosulfurimonas sp. | reverse complement strand
CTACTTATTAGATATCAATTAAAAGATATTTTGTCAACCCCTGAAATTAGAAAAATTTTTCTATATATTTGTTTTTAGAAAGAAATAACTTTATCTATCGGAAAATTTCTAAGAATTCTAAATTGGGTTCAGGATTGGAGCTGGCTCTCCTGAAAGTTCAAAAAGGCCTGAGCCGGGGGAGAAAGGGTGCGCCGGGCCGGATAAACCAGAAAGAAATGCCTTCGAATATGCAAATCCTTAAGGGGCAGGATGCGAAGTTCGCCCCTGGCCACCTCCTCCTCCACCGCCCGCTGCGAAACAAAGGCCACGCCCAGCCCTGCCTTAACCGCCTGTTTTACCGCCTCGGTGGAGCCCATCTCCGCTACTAACCGGATCTGGGCGGTGTCCAGCCCCGCCTTCTCCAGCACCCGGAGCACCGTCTTCCAGGTGCCGGACCCGGGTTCCCGGGCAATAAGCGGGAGATGGGGCAATTCCTCAAGACTCACCGGAGAAACGGAATAATCCGGGGGAGCGATGAGGATAATCTCGTCCTCACAGCAGGGCTTGAATTCCAGTTCCGGATCCTCCTCCCGGGCCCCCACCATACCCAACTCAAGTTCTCCTTCCCTTACCCTGTCAATGATCTCTCCGGTATCCCCTACCTTAAGAAAAACCGAAATTCCCGGATAAACCTTCCTGAAAGAAGCGATGAGCCGGGGCAATAAATAGTGCCCCGGAATAGTGCTCCCCCCGAGATCCAGTTTACCGGTCTTTTCGCCCCGAAAGTAGGCCATTTCCCGTTCCATCTCCCGATAGAGGAAGAGTAATTTACGGGCATATTCGTAAAGAATCCTGGCCGCCCGGGTAGGAAGAACCGCCCGGGTATGCCGATCAAAAAGTCTCAGCCCGAAATATTCCTCCAGGGCCTTGATATGTCCGGAAATGGTGGGCTGGGTAAGATGAATCTTCTCCGCTGCCCGGGAAAAACTACCCGTTTCCATCACCGCCACCAGGGCCTCCAGTTTACGCAGATCCAGCATCGTTCTCGCCTCCCCGGAAAAAGTGAGATAAAATTTTATCGCCCCTTCGAGGATTGTCTAATGGCTCACCAGGTACCTCGACGCCGAACCAGGGAAATACACGTCGGCTGGGTAAAGCTCGGCGGCGATCATCCGGTGGCGGTCCAGAGCATGACCAACACCGACACCCGGGATGTGGAATCCACGGTGGCCCAGATCCGGCAACTGGAAGAAGAGGGTTGTGAGATCATTCGGGTCGCCATCCCCGATCAGGAAGCCGCCGAGGCCCTACGCCAGATCATCCCCCGGATAGGTATCCCTCTTATCGCGGACATCCATTTCGACTGGCGTCTGGCGGTGGCCGCCCTGAGGGCCGGGGCTCACGGAGTACGCATCAACCCCGGCAACATCAAGGGACGCTCCAACGTGCGCAAGGTCATTGAGGCCGCCCGGGCCTGCGGGGCCTGCGTGCGTATAGGGGTCAACGCCGGTTCCCTGGAAAAGGATCTCCTGCGCAAGTACGGGTGGCCCCGTCCGGAGGCCCTGGTGGAAAGCGCCCTCCGCTGGCTGGATTTCGTGGTCGGAGATCTGGGGTTCGAAAACCTCAAGGTCTCCCTCAAGTCCTCGGATCTCTGGCACACCGTAACCGCCTACCGCGAGTTCTCCAGAAGATCGGATTTTCCGGTCCATATCGGGATAACCGAAGCCGGAGGCCTCATCCCCGGCACGGTTAAAAGTGCCCTGGGCCTAGGGCTCCTTCTTTCCGAAGGGATCGGAGATACTCTGCGGGTCTCCCTTACCGCTCCCCCGGTAGAGGAAGTCCGGGTGGCCTGGGAGATCCTTAAGGCCGTGGGGATAAGACGGCGCGGGGCCGAAATTGTGGCCTGCCCCACCTGCGGCCGTTGCGAAATAGATCTTATGTCCCTCTACCAGGAAGTGGAACGTTACGCCCGTAACCTCAAAGCCCCCATCAAAATCGCGGTCATGGGATGCGTAGTTAATGGCCCGGGAGAGGCCCGGGAAGCGGATATCGGTCTGGCCGGAGGCAAGGGGGTGGGGATCATCTTCCGGG
>NZ_WFVX01000179.1:0-17585 GCF_015491435.1 Thermosulfurimonas sp. | reverse complement strand
GTTTTTTGTTCTCCGGGCGAGGATCCCCCTCCGGCCGAACTCCAGGGAACTCTGGAACAACTGCTTCTCGCCCTGGCCCGGGTGCTGGAGAGAGAATCTCCACCTCCTCTGGAACTCACCCGGCTCAAACCCCTTTTTCAGAAGATGCGTCGTCAGGTCCTGGAGGAATTAGCCCGGAAAAGAAAGACCTCCTTTACCGAGCTTTCGGCCCATCTTACCGAGAAACTGGAAATCGCCGCTCTTTTTCTGGCTTTGCTGGACCTTTCTTTTCGTCAGGTATGCATTCTCATCCAGAATCTTCCCTGGGGAGAGATCGAAGTCCTCCTCCGGGGGGAAGATCGTTAGATCCGGGGAGAAAAACCCCACAAAAAGGGGAAATATTCTCCGAAAGGCTGGAGAACAAAGGCTGTTCAGGGTTGACTTTTTTTAGAGGCTTGGGTTTATATAAACCATGCCCTACACGGTAGTTCATAATTCCGAAAAATGTGACGGTTGCGCTTCCTGTATTTCAGCCTGTGCCGAAGCCCACCAGGGGGTTTCCAACTGTCGCATTCTTAAGGCCGGTAAGGCTTTTGTTTATTTTTCCTGTATGCAATGCAAGCGGCCCCAGTGTGCGGCG
The DNA here is from genome assembly GCF_015491435.1 of Thermosulfurimonas sp. Classification (NCBI taxonomy): domain Bacteria; kingdom Pseudomonadati; phylum Thermodesulfobacteriota; class Thermodesulfobacteria; order Thermodesulfobacteriales; family Thermodesulfobacteriaceae; genus Thermosulfurimonas; species Thermosulfurimonas sp. The sequence continues at coordinate 16,966 of NZ_WFVX01000179.1, read as the reverse complement.
GTTTGCCCCACCGGGGCTATGCGTCGCGAAAATGAAGTGGTCTTTGTGGTGGAGGATCTGTGTGTGGGGTGTGTCAACTGCGTCTATGCCTGTCCCTGGGGGGTGCCGGAGTTCAATCCTCACACCGGAAAGATCAACAAGTGCGACCTGTGTAAGGATCGAGTAGCCGGAGGGGAAAAACCCTATTGTGTGGCCGCCTGTCCCAACGAGGCGCTAGCGGTGAAGGAGGTGAAGCCTCCGGCCAAGAAGCCCGCGGCCAAGAAGGCGGCTCCGAAGAAAGAGGCCGCCGCCAAGAAGGAGGGGTAGGGTGGGGGAAACGGTACTGGCAGCCAAGTATTTGCCGATCCTTATTCTGGCCATACTGGTCTTTATTATCGGTCTTTCCATGACCATCGCCAATCAGATCCTGGCCCTACGTCGCCCTTATTCCGAGAAGCTGGTGCGATATGAGTGCGGTCTTCCCCCTTCGGGTGAACCCCGTCATCCCTTCTCGGTAAAGTTTTATGCCATTGCCATCCTCTTTGTGGTCTTCGATGTGGAGGCGGTGTTCCTTTATCCCTGGGCGGTTTCCTTTGGGCACCTGGGGGCCTTTGCCTATGTGGAGATGATCGTTTTCATCGCTCTCTTGCTGGTAGCCTATGTCTATGCCTGGATCAGGGGGGCCTTTCAATGGGAGTAGAAAAAGACACCGTAGAGATAGCTCCTGGCGTAAGGCAGATTCCGGATACGCCGGCCTTTATCACCCCGCTGGACAAGCTTATTAACTGGGCCCGAACCGGTTCTCTATGGCCCATGACCTTCGGGCTGGCCTGTTGCGCCATCGAGATGATGGCCACCGGGGCCAGCCATCACGATCTGGATCGCTTCGGGATCATCTTTCGGGCTTCCCCGCGTCAGGCGGACGTGCTTATTGTGGCCGGTACGGTTACCAAAAAGATGGCTCCGGTGGTGCGCCGGGTTTACGATCAGATGCCCGAGCCCCGGTATGTGATCGCCATGGGTAGTTGTGCCTGCTCCGGAGGCGTCTTTCGCACCTATTCCACGGTACAGGGATGCGACGAATTCCTTCCGGTGGATGTATATATTCCGGGGTGTCCGCCCCGTCCCGAGGCCCTGATGTATGGCCTGATGAAGTTGCAGGAAAAAATCCGGCGGGAGGCCGGTCACTGGGGGTTCTGGAGATAGTCATGAGCGTGGTGGAGATACTCAAGGAAAAGTTTGGGGCAGCCATCCTGGGGGAAGAGACCACCGCCGATCAAATCGGGATATACGTTTCCCGGGAGGTCCTTCCGCAGGTAATGCGTTTCCTGCACGACGAGCTTGACTTTAAACACCTGGCTGATCTTTGCGGGGTGGATTATCTGGGGTGGAAGGGCAAGAGGAAGAAGGCCGAACGTTTCGAGGTGGTTTATAATCTCTATTCCCTTTCGCGGCGTGAACTCCTCCGGATAAAGGTTCCGGTTCCGGAGTCCGATCCCCGGGTTCCTTCGGTAACCTCCATCTGGCGGGTGGCTAACTGGTTCGAAAGGGAATGTTACGATCTTCTGGGGATCCGTTTCGAGGGGCATCCGGATCTGCGGCGTCTTTTGATGCCGGAAAACTGGTCGGGTCATCCCCTGCGCAAGGATTATCCTCTGGAGCCCGAGGAGGAATGGAAGGATTACGCCGAGTTGCGGGAAAAGGCCCGGGAGCTTTCCCGTTATGAATGGGGGGATCGGCGGGTAAGGGGAGGTTAGGATGGCGCCTACACTGGAACTTTATACCCGGAAGATAGGCCATCCCGAGTGGGAGGAGCCTTTTGTGGTGAATATGGGGCCGCAGCATCCCTCCACCCACGGGGTCCTGCGGCTCTATCTGGAGCTCGACGGTGAGACCGTGGTCCGGTGTGATCCCCGCATCGGGTATCTCCATCGGGGGCTGGAAAAGCTTTCCGAAAACATGACCTATACCCAGGCCATGGTCCTTACCGATCGGCTGGATTACATCTCCTCGGCAGCCAACAATACCGGTTACTGTCTGGCGGTGGAGAAGCTTCTGGGGCTGGAGGTTCCCCGTCGGGCTCGCTTGCTGCGTACCATCGTCTGTGAGATGGCCCGTATCTCCAGCCATCTACTCTGGCTGGCCACGCACGCCCTGGATATCGGGGCCATGACGGTCTTTCTCTATTGTTTCCGGGATCGTGAATGGTTGCTGGATATCTATGAAAAGATCTGCGGGGCCCGGCTCACGGTAAGCTATCCTCGCATCGGAGGGGTCCGGCTGGATTTCACCTCCGAAATCATAGACGAGCTGTATCAATTTACCGAGGAGTTTCCCACCCGAATTACGGATTACGAAACCCTTATCGATGTAAACCGGATCTGGCTCCGGCGAACCAAAGGCATTGCGGTGGTCCCGCCGGAGAAGGCCCTCAATATGGGGCTCACCGGGCCGTCTCTGCGGGGTTCGGGGGTTCCTTACGATGTGCGTAAGTTCCGACCCTACGATGCTTACGACGAGGTGGAATTCGAGGTCCCGGTAGGGAAGAACGGAGACACCTATGATCGGTACCGGGTGCGCATGGAGGAGATGCGCCAGGCCAACCGGATCATCCGGCAGTGTCTGGACAAACTGGCCCAGACCGAAGGGGAGCCGGTGGTGGCGGAGGGGGCGCCGGATCTGCTTATGCCCGAAAAGAAGAAGGCCCCCCGGGCGGTACCCCATCCCAAAAAGGGGTTCATGGTCAAGGGTGAGGAAGTGCCGGTGGTTCCCGAGGGAGAGGTGTATGTTTCCATCGAGGCCCCCAAGGGGGAGCTGGGGTACTACATCGTGAGCGATGGTTCGGGTAAACCCTGGCGGGTGCGGGTTCGGGCTCCGTCCTTTGTCCATATCTCGGCTATTCCCGAGATGGTAAAGGGGCATATGGTGGCGGATATTATTGCCGTTATCGGTACGCTGGACGTAGTGCTCGGGGAATGTGATCGGTAGGGGGGAGAGTATGGAGGCCATCCTTAAAGCGGCCCTGCCGGGGATTATCCTGATCGTGGAGGCTCTGGTCCTGCTGGTGGTGGCCCTCCTGCACGTGGCCTATACCACCTATGCGGAGCGAAAGGTTATCGGGCACATGCAGCAGCGACTGGGGCCGAACCGGGTGGGGCCCCGGGGGTTGCTTCAGCCCATCGCCGACGTGGTAAAGCTTCTGGCCAAGGAAGACATTGTTCCTCTGGGGGCGGACAAGGGGCTTTTTTACCTGGCTCCTTTTATTTCCCTGGTGGCCGGGGCGACCAGTCTGGCGGTAATTCCGATCTGGAACCGTTTTGTGCTGGCGGATGTAAACGTGGGGCTTCTGGTGATCCTGGCCCTGAGTTCGCTTTCCTCTTACGGGGTGATCCTGGCCGGGTGGTCTTCCAATTCGCGTTATGCTTTTCTGGGGGGGTTGCGGGCCTCGGCGCAGGTGGTGAGTTACGAGGTGGCCATGGCCCTCTCCCTGGTAGGGGTCATGCTTATGGCCGGGTCCATGAACCTTTCCGAGATCGTGAAGGCCCAGATCTCCAGCCCTTTTAAGATTTATGCCCTTCCCCAGATCATCGGTTTCTTTGTTTTCATGGTTTCGGCCATTGCCGAGACCAACCGGGTTCCCTTTGATCTCCCCGAGGCGGAAACCGAGCTGGTAGCCGGATATTTTGTGGAATACAGTGCCATTCGCTTTGCTCTGTTCTATCTGGCCGAATACTTCGGCATGGTGGTTATGAGTGCAGTGGCGGTAACCTGTTTCCTGGGGGGGTGGGCCGGTCCCTTCGAGGTGCCCGGGCTGCCTTTCTTCTGGTTCCTGATCAAGCTCTATGCCCTGCTTTTCTTCTATATCTGGGTGCGGGCCACCTTACCCCGTTATCGATACGATCAGCTCATGGGGTTGGGATGGAAGGTACTCATTCCTCTGGCCTTGCTCAATATTGTGATCACCGGAGGGTTAAAGCTTTGGTGGTAGGAGAGCGGGAATGAATCCGATCAGAACCATATTCCTTACCGAGATAGCCAAGGGTCTCTGGCTTACGCTGCGCAAGATGTTTTCCCGTCCGGTTACGGTCCAGTACCCGGAGGAGCGCAAGCCGGTGGCTCCGGGGTTCCGGGGGCGACATGCCCTGGTAAGAGACCCGAATACCGGGCGCGAGAGGTGCATCGGCTGTTTAAGGTGTGCCAAGGTTTGTCCTTCCAGATGTATTTATATCGAGACCGAGCGCGATCCCGAGACCAAACGTATGGTGGTCAAGCGCTACGAGGTGGAGGCCTTGCGTTGTGTGTTCTGCGGATATTGTGAGGAGGTATGTCCGGTAAACGCCATTGTGCTTACGGAATTTTACGAATATGTGGGCTACCGGCGGGAGGATCTTTACTTCGATAAGGAGCGGCTCCTGGCCAACTGGGACGAGTTTTTAACCACTCAGAAGCGTCCCTATTTCAATCCTTACTGGAAACCCAGGGGTGTGCCGGAGAAGATGCTCCCGGCCCCGAAAAGGAAGGCCGAGGGGGTATAGGGTATGGAGAAGCTGGTTTTCGGGTATCTGGCATTAGCCATACTGGTTTCGGCCCTGCTGGTGGTTTTTTCGCGGAACGCGGTCAAGGCCGTACTCTGGAGTCTGGTGCTTTTCCTGCACCAGGCGGTGCTTTTCCTGACCCTGCAGGCGGAGTTTCTGGCGGCTATCCAGATCATTGTATATGCCGGTGCGGTCCTGGTCCTCTTCCTCTTTGTGGTCTATCTCATCAATCTGCGGGAGGAGATTACCTGGCCTCGCTTCCTGAGTGCTTATCCTCTGGCCTTTTTGGCCATTCTGTTCCTTCTGGCCCTTTCCGGAGCGGCGCTTTCGGGTTTTCGGCCGGCACCTCCCAAGGGGATCCTTACCGCGGGGGCTCTTCTCGCTCAGGGACATACCCGGATCCTGGGCGAACATCTATTTCGGGAATATGTCCTGGCCTTTGAGGCCGCCGGAGTCCTGTTGCTGGTGGCTGTACTCGGAGCGGTGGTTTTAGTAAGACGCATCAGGGAGGAGGGGCGATGATACCCTTGCAGTGGTACCTTTATCTGGCGCTGGCCCTTTTTGCGGTGGGGTTGTTTGGCTTTGTAAGCCGTCGGAACGTGATCATTGTGCTCCTGTGTGTGGAGCTCATGCTTAACGCGGTCAATATAGCCCTGACCGCTCTGGGGACGGCCCTGGAGGATGTTACCGGACACATCGTGGTCTTTTTTGTAATCGCCGTAGCTGCAGCGGAGGCGGCTATCGGTCTTTCCCTGGTGGTTCTCATTTATAAACGTTTTCGTGAGGTACATCTGGACGAAGTAAAGATGCTTAAGGGGTAGAGCTATGCATGCGGAAACCGCTAGATACGCGAGCGAGGCCCTACATTATGTAGTCTGGGTTCCGGGTTTACCCTTACTGGCTTCGGTGATCACCCTCCTTTTCGGGCGGCGGTACATCAGGGATAAGGCCCACTGGCTCCCCTGTCTGGCGGTTTTCGGGTCTTTTCTCCTTTCCCTTAAGGTCCTCTGGGCGGTGATTCACGGTACCTGGGCCAATTTTGATCTTTTCACCTGGATGGCGGCCTCCGGGATCAAAGTGGGGGTGGGATTTCAGATCGATCCGCTCTCGGCCATGATGCTGGCCATGGTTACCTCTCTTTCCTTTCTTATCCACGTCTATTCCATCGGTTATATGGCCGATGATCCGGGATATTATCGATTCTTCTCCTACATCTCTCTCTTTACCTTTTCCATGTTGATGCTGGTTTCGGCCAACAATTTCCTCCAGCTCTATTTCGGCTGGGAGGCGGTGGGTTTATGTTCCTATCTCCTCATCGGGTTCTGGTACGAGAAAAAGAGCGCGGCCGATGCGGCCAAGAAGGCCTTTATTGTCAACCGTTTCGGTGATTTCGGATTCGCCCTGGGGGTCTTTCTGGTCTTTGTCTTCTTCGGGAGCCTTTACTATCAGGATGTCTTTGCCCGGGTACATGAGATCGCGCATGCCCGGCTGAATCTGCTGGGGCATTCGGTGGCGGTGCCCACTCTGATTGCGCTGCTTCTTTTCTGCGGGGCGCTGGGTAAGAGTGCTCAGTTTCCGCTTCACGTCTGGTTGCCGGATGCCATGGAGGGTCCTACGCCGGTTTCGGCCCTTATCCACGCTGCCACCATGGTTACCGCCGGGGTCTTCATGGTGGCCCGCTGTCATTCCATTTTTGAATTGTCCCCGGTGGCCATGGCGGTGGTGGCCGCAGCCGGTACCATTACCTGTTTCATGGCCGCCACCATTGCGCCCACTCAGTTCGACATCAAGCGGGTGATCGCCTATTCCACCCTCTCGCAGCTGGGTTATATGTTCATGGCCTGCGGGGTGGGGGCCTTTGCGGCGGGTATGTTCCATCTTTTCACGCACGCTTATTTTAAGGCCCTTCTCTTTCTGGGGGCCGGAAGTGTGATTCATATCATGCACCATGCCCCGGATCCCAACGATATGCGTTACATGGGCGGGTTGAAGCGATACATGCCCATCACCTACTGGACCTTCCTCATTGCTTCTCTTTCCATCTCGGGTATTCCCGGTTTTGCGGGCTTCTTCAGTAAGGACGAGATTCTGGCTTCGGCCTTCTTTTCCGCCTATCCCTGGGGTCGATGGGTATGGTTTGTGGGGACCTTTGTGGCCTTTCTTACCGCTTTTTATTCCTTCCGGGTGGTTTTTATGGCCTTTCACGGGGAATTCCGCGGGCGGGAGGTCCTTCACGGGAAGGAACCTCATGAGTCTCCCTGGGTAATGACTATCCCCCTGATGTTGATCGCCATCGGGGCGGTATTTTCCGGATGGGTAGGGATTCCGGAGGTCCTGGGGGGAAGCAATCACTTTGCGCGGTTTATGGCTCCGGTTCTGGGGCATCCGGAGGTACACGTACCGGAGGGGATGGCTCTTTCGGAGAAGACACTGGAGTTTTTACTTATGAGCATTTCGGTCCTGGCCGGTCTTCTGGGGATCGGGCTGGCCTGGCTGGTCTATATCAAGAAGCCCTCGCTTCAGACCCTTCTGCCGCGCCGGGTTCCGCATTTCTACCGGTATCTCTACCGGAAATGGTACTGGGATGAGATTTATTATTATCTGATTGTCAGACCCACCCTGTGGGTGGCGGAAACCTTTGTGGGTCTGATTGTGGATACCTTTGTCATTGAGGGCACGGTGAACGGACTTCCGGCTACGGTGCGAGTGGTGGGAAGCGGGCTTCGGAGGTTCCAGTCCGGGGTGGTCCAGTATTATGCCCTTTTTATCGCTTTCGGGGCTCTGGCGCTCTTTATATTGTTACACTATTACTTTTAGAGTGGGGTGGGGCCTATGGTGGATCTCAGGTTGGCTGATTTTCCGTTGCTTTCGTTGATTATATGGTTGCCGGTAGCAGGGGCGGCCCTTCTCTTTGTGATTCCCCGAAGTCAGGAAGCCCTGATCAAGATAGTGGCCCTGCTCGTGGCCCTGGCGGATTTCGCGGTGAGCCTTCCGCTCTGGTTCCATTTCGATCGGCATTTTTCCGGTTTTCAGTTTGTGGAAAAACACACCTGGATAAAGGCCCTGGGAGCGCATTATTTCCTGGGAGTGGATGGGATAAGTGTATTGTTTATCCTGCTTTCCGCTCTTATTACCGTCCTGTGTATCCTCATTTCCTGGGAATCCATAACCGATAAGGTTAAGGAGTTTTATATCGCGCTGCTCCTCACCTCGGCGGCCATGATCGGGGTATTTTGTGCCCTGGATCTCCTGCTCTTCTACGTCTTCTGGGAGGCCATGCTCATTCCCATGTATCTCATTATCGGGATCTGGGGAGGTCCGCGTCGCCTCTATGCCACCATAAAGTTCGTGCTCTATACCCTGCTGGGCTCGGTCTTAATGCTCATCGGTATCATCGTGATCTATCTCAAGATCGGGACCTTCGAGGTCCCCACCCTCATGCGCATGGGGCTCCCCTACGGTTTACAGGTCCTGCTTTTCCTGGCCTTCTTTGCGGCCTTTGCGGTAAAGGTTCCTATGTGGCCGGTGCATACCTGGTTGCCGGATGCCCACACCGAGGCTCCCACCGCCGGCTCGGTTATCCTGGCCGGGATCCTCATCAAGATGGGGGCCTACGGATTCCTGCGCTTCTCTCTCAGCTTTTTCCCTAAGGCCACCCTGGCCCTGGCGGTGCCCATGCTGGTGCTTTCCATTATTGCCATTATTTACGGGGCTCTGGCCTGTCTGGCTCAGACCGATCTCAAGCGCCTCATTGCCTATAGTTCGGTGAGTCACATGGGGTTTGTGACCCTGGGGATCTTTTCCCTTACTGCCAACGGGGTGGAGGGGGCTATCCTCCAGATGATTAACCACGGGGTGGTTACCGGGGCCCTCTTTATGTGTGTAGGGATCGTCTATGATCGTACGCATAGCCGTGAGATTTCCTATTACGGGGGGCTGGCCACGGTGATGCCCATTTATGCGGCCTTTTTCATGGTCTTCACCATGGCCTCCATCGGGTTACCCGGCACCAACGGATTTATCGGTGAATTCTTGATCCTTCTGGGGACTTTTCAGGCCAAGAAGTGGGCCACGGTGTTTGCGGCCACCGGGGTCATTCTGGGGGCCTGCTATATGCTCTGGTTGTATCAGAGGGTCTTCTGTCAGAAGGTCAACCCCAACATTGCCGGACTTCCGGAGATGAAGCTGCGGGAACTTGTATCCTTGCTTCCCATGCTCATCCTGGTGCTCTGGATCGGGATTTATCCCAAGTCCTTCCTTTCCTTTATGCATCCCTCGGTTAACGGGTTGCTTCAGCATGTGCAGGCTGCCGGTCCGGTCACTTCCATAACTCAGCTTATAAAGGAGGGGCTCCATGCCATTCTCTTTGCTTAATTTCAAGGCTCTCGCCCCGGAAATCTTTCTGGTGCTGGTGGCTTCGTTCATGGTTCTGTTCGATCGGGCCATTCGGGCCAAGGATTTCTTTTTCTGGACGGCCCTTTTAGGGACCCTGGTGGCCTGGTGGTTGTGTCGCACCAGTCTGGGCATTTCCTTTGGAGAGAGTTACACCGCGGACCATTATGGCTTTTTTCTCAAGACCATTTTTCTCCTGAGCCTGTTTTTGAGTATTCTGATTTCTCCGGTCTATGCCCGGCGGAGGGGGTTTCATTTCGGGGAATACTACGGACTCTTATATTTTGCGGTCTGTGGCATGATGCTGATGGCCTCGGGTACGGATCTTCTGCTCATTTATATCGGGCTGGAGTTGATGAGCCTTTCCATCTATGTACTGGTAGCTGTGGATTGGAAGGATCCCCGGGGCCTTGAGGGCGGGCTCAAGTATTTCCTGCTGGGTTCGCTGGCTTCGGCCTTTCTGATCCTGGGGCTGGCGATAATTTACGGTCGTACCGGGACCCTTTTCCTGGCCAAGATTCATCAACACCTGTCCGTTGATCCGGCGGTGCTGGCGGGGATCGCCTTTTTCCTGGTGGCCCTGGGGTTTAAGGTGGCCATGGTCCCCTTTCACATGTGGGCCCCGGATGCCTACGAGGGGGCTCCCACCCCGGTTACGGCCTTTATGTCCGTGGCGGCCAAGGCGGCAGGATTTGCGGCTCTGGGGCGGATCTTCCTGCTGGCCTTTGCCTCGGCCCATCCCATGTGGATCAAATTACTGGTACCTTTTGCCGTGCTGACCATGTTTGTGGGGAATATCCTGGCCGTGGTTCAAACCAACATCAAACGCATGCTGGCTTACTCCTCGGTGGCTCATGCCGGCTATATCCTTCTGGGAATCGCCGCCGGGACGCGGGAGGGGCTTTCGGCGGTGCTGCTCTATCTCCTTATCTACGCCTTCATGAACATCGGGGCCTTCGGTATAGTTACCCTGCTTCAGCGGGAAGGCGGGGTAGGAGAAAGCATTTACGACTATCAGGGTCTGGCCAGACTCTATCCCTTCCCGGCGCTCCTGATGCTTCTTTTCATGTTTTCCCTCACTGGAATCCCTCCCACGGCCGGTTTTATGGGGAAGTTTTATCTTTTCCGTTCCGTGGTGCATGCCGGGCATCCCTGGCTGGCGGTGTTGGCGGTGCTGGCCAGTGTTATCGCTGCCTATCCCTATCTGCGCATCGTGATGTTCATGTATATGCGGGAGCCCGAACGTGAGCTCCGGCCGGCGTTTTCTCTTTCCCTCTGGGCGGCGCTGGGAATCTCGGCCCTGGGAGTGCTGGTTATCGGATTGTATCCGGGTTCTCTCCTCCATGCGGTTATGGGAAGCGTGTTCTGATCGTTCACCCTTGTCAGCCTTCCGGAAAAGGGGTAATAATCTCTGGCGATCTTAAGAGGAGGCCGGCTTTATGTTTACCGTGTTGGTGGTGATTCAGGTTATTCTGGCCCTTTTTCTTATCGCCATTGTGCTGGTCAATGTGGGAAAGGGTTCAGAGGTGGGGGCGGTTTTCACCGGGAGTCAGGCCATTTTCGGCGGGGCCGGGCCGGGTACCTTTCTGAACAAGGTCACGGCCCTGCTGGCCATCCTCTTTTTCGCCAATTCCATCTTTCTGACCTACCTTGCCGCCCAGCGGAACAAGGCCTCTCTCATGGAAAAGGCCCCGGTGGTGGAAAAGACCAAGCCCCAGGAAAAACTACCCACCCCTCCGCCTCTCCCGGTGCCTCCTCAGGGCCAATAAGTTAAGAACCTTCGGGCGGCTCAGGAGGCCTTTTTGTCCTCCTTGCGGAGGAGATATTCCTTGTCCCGCAGGTAGATCTCGCAGGTCTCACACTTTTCCATTTTCTTGCAGGTGGAGTTGACCAGCTGCCAGCAGGGCTTGGTGCGGTCGCGATAGGCGGTGCATTCCTTCCGGACTTCCTCCGGACAATTCTTGATCACCCAGCAGGGGGTTAATTCCAGAAGTTTTTTGATGCCGGGAATGCTGATACCTTCCTCATGGATAAAGGAACGCAGGCACTTGAGCCACTCGATATCGTTATAGGAAAAATAACGTTTATTGCCCTTTTTTACCGGTTTAACCAGCCCTTCCTGTTCGTAGATTTTGAGGGTTCTGGGATTTACACCCAGGATCTTGGCCGCCACCCCGATAGGAAATACCGGCTCGTCCTTTTCCGGGATCATCTTCTTTAAGCGGTCAGCCATAAGCCCTCCCTGATAGGATCTATGAAGTTCTTAGTAACAATTTAACACGCTCTTCGGGATCTGAACAAGTGGAAGGGATTATTTGCACTTCAAAGAAAAAGGGGGGATAACCCCCCCTTCAAAGGAGACCTTAGAGAAAGGGATGCTTACTTCTTCTTATGGCATCCGAAACAGGCGGTGGGGCCGGTCTTCTTGCCTTCCTTCTTCATGGCCTTGTGGCAGCCCCGGCAGTTGATGTGCATGGCATTCTTTACACTCCGCAGTTTGGGATTGGGATGCTGCTTGTTATGACAGGTCTCACACTTCTGGATCTTCATCCCCTTCTTATAGGGAACCTGTTTCCAGTCCGCGGTGCGGCTATGATGGCACTCACCGCAGTTTCCCTTAAGTACGTTCTGGTGCATCCAGTGAGGGAAGACCACCGTGGTGTGGGCCATCTTGGGGGCGGGTAATTTGATTACCTTGGGCCCTTCGTTACAGCTCCCCGTGCCTACTCCGTAAACACCCAAAATTAACCCCATCACACCCAACATAACGACCCATTTACGCATAATCCTCCTCCTTTTTCGGTTTTTAGATAATATACTCTGAGGCAGGGTCCGGGTCAAAGGCCTTAAAAGGTTTTCTAAGCTTTTTCCGGTTACTTGGGGACAGTTAAGACCGATTTTCATATTTTTTTAAAATATTTTAGCTAAAACAAAACCCAATTCCAGAAGAACGTAAAAACTCAGAAAAAGGAGTATCTGGGAAAGAAAGTCTCCGGGGACCAGAAAGAGGGCCAGAAGATAGATGCCCCCCAGGAAATACCATTTTTTGCGGGAGAAAAGGCCGCGGGAGAGGACCTTGACCTTGACCAGGAGGGCCACTCCCAGGGGAATTTCGGCCACCAGGGTCGAGACCAGAAGGGTTTTTCCCAGAAAGGCGAGGTAATTCTGGACCCGAAGGTTGGCCTCGAAATGGGCGTAACCGAAGCTCAGAAAGAAGTGAAGCAGGACCGGAAGCCAAACGAAGTATCCCAGGGCCAGACCGAAGAGCATCAGGAAGAAAGAGAGAATAAGGAGTCTTTTTCCCACCCGTTTTTCCTGGGGATAGAGGCCCGGTGAGATATAGCTCCAGCCCTGATAGATGGCCAGGGGAAGAGTGAGAATAAGAGCCAGGAAGAAGGTGGCCTTGAGGGCGGCCATGATGCCCTCGGGAAGGGTGGTAAACACCAGGGGGATCTTCCCCTGTCCCATGGCCCGACGATAAGGCCAGAGGAGAAAAGGGGTGAGATGGGGAAAGAGTACGAAAAGGAGACACCAGAGGAAGAAAAGAACCGAGATAGTAACCAGGAGGCGTTTTCTCAGTTCAGCCAGGTGAACTTCAAGAGGAAGACGGGGAAGATCCCGATGAGGAAGCATCCTCCAGCGGCTCCTTGAGTTCCTTTTTCATCTTTTGCCACTCTTCGCGGGTTTCCTCGATTTCATCCAGCGCCAGTTCGCGTTTAAGTTCCTCGGTGGCCCGGCGGAATTCCACGGTTAACCGGGCCAGAGCCCTTCCCAGCTCGGGAAGCTTCTCCGGCCCCAGCACCACCAGGGCCACCAGGAAAATGACCACCATTTCCGGAAAACCGATGTTAAACATCTCGATACATCCTGGGAATTCGACGCCCCAGAGCACAGAGGAGTTCGTAACTGATGGTGCCGGCGAGATCGGCGAGTTCGTCCACCGGGACTTCCTCCCTGGGGCCTCCTAGGAGGATAATCTCCTCTCCGGGCTGTATTCCCTCCACCTCGGTTACATCCAGGGTGAGACACCGCATGGATACGGCCCCCACCACGGGCACCCTCCGTCCCCGAACCCAGGCGAAACCCTTGTTGCTCAAGCTGCGGGGGTAGCCATCGTCGTAGCCCACCGGAACCAGGGCTATACGTCTTCGGCTGGGGGCCCGGTAGAGGGGGCCGTATCCCAGGGCCTCCCCGGCTGGTAATTCCCGGAGTTCCAGAATTCGGCTCTTAAGGGTCATGACCGGTTTTAGTTTAACACGGGCTCGGGCCCGAAAAGAGGGGTAGCTTCCGTAAAGGGAGATCCCCGGACGGACCAGGTTGCCTCCGGCCCCGCGCAGAAAGATGATCCCCGCGGAATTGGCCGCGTGAAAATATCGCAGGGAGGGGAGGTGGCCCTGTAGTTTTTCCCTGAGACTATGGAAGGTCTCGAGCTGTTTGTGAGTGAGAGGATCCTCCGGTTTTTCAGCACAGGCCAGATGAGTCATGAGTCCTACCGGGCGTAATTGGGGATTTTCCTTAAGGATTTGCAACAGGAGGGGGATTTCCCGGAGTTCTATCCCGTAGCGATGCATACCGGTATCCAGCTTAAGATGCACCTCCAGGGAGACCCCCTTGCGCCGGGTGAACTCTGCCGCTGCCCGGAGCATGCGCAGGGAGGTGATGGCCGGGATGAGACGGAGCCGGATCAAATCCGGAAGCCAGTCGGTCTCGAAGCCGGAAAGGAGAAGGAGGGGAAGGATCAGGCCAGCCTTCCGTAATCTTTCCCCTTCCTCGGGTTCGGAGATTCCGAATCCATAGATCTTTTCCCGGGCCAGGATCCTGGCTACTTCCAGGAGACCGTGTCCGTAGGCCTCGCTCTTGATGATGGGTAAAAAAGAGACCTCCCCGGGAACAAGCCTGCGTAGAGCCGTAAAGTTTTCCCTGAGAGCCCCGAGATCTATCTCCAGCCAGCGTGACCAGCGAATGGTATCCTCCCCTGTCCCTCATTAAAACCCCGGGAACAAGATCCAGGCAAGCCCCTTCCGGAAACAGGAAAGGGGCCGGGTCTTCTGGATTTTTGAGGATCAAACCTTACCTTAATTATTTGGAAATAGACTTTATCTAGAGGAGGGAGTCATGAGCCGGAGATCTGTAAGGAGATACGGAATCAAAAAACAATACTTAAAGACCCGTCCGGTATGTAAGGTTACCTTCAGGCTTCCCCGGGAGCTAGCTCCGGAAGCCCAGAGGGTTTATATAGTTGGGGAGTTTAACCACTGGGATCAACAGGCCACTCCCATGAAAAGGCTTAAAAGCGGCGACTGGACGGTAACCCTGGAACTTGAGCCCGGCCGGGAGTATCGCTATCGTTATCTCATCGATGGAACCTGCTGGGAAAACGACCGGTTTGCCGATGATTACGTTCCCAATCCCTTCGGAAGCGAGGATTCGGTAATAAGGGTGTAAGCGAAGCGATTTCCCGGTAAAATTCGCCGGGGAGGAAGGGAACCCCGGAGGGGGCAGGTGAGAGACTTGACCTGTGCCAGAGATAAAGATACTATTGTAGATATAAAAAGTCAATAAAAGGAGCTATGGGGATGGGCAAGGAACCCTGGCTGGAGGTAAGGGATCTCTGGGTAGAAGTGGAAGGGAAGGAGGTGCTCAAAGGGGTGAATCTGGTTCTGCCGCGGGGGGAGACCCATGCGCTTTTCGGGCGCAACGGTTCCGGCAAGACCACCCTCCTTATGACCATAATGGGGTTTCCGGCCTATAAGGTTCGTCACGGCCAGATCCTTTTTAAGGGCGAAGACATCACCTCCCTTCCCCCTTATGAACGGGCCAAGCGGGGCATCGGGATCATGTTTCAGCGTCCTCCCACCATTCGGGGGGTAAAATTGAGGGAGATGCTCAAGTTATGTGCCAAGGACAACGGGATCCGGATCGAGGAACTGGCCCGGGAGTTCGGTTTTGAGGGGTTTCTGGACCGGGACGTAAACCGGGGTTTTTCCGGGGGGGAATTGAAAAAGAGCGAGCTTTTACAACTCCTGATCCAGGATCCGGACCTGGTTCTTCTGGATGAGCCGGAATCCGGTGTGGATATGGAGAACCTTCAGGTCATCGGGCGGATGATCCGGCGGCTTCTGCAGAAGGATACCCATCGGCCGCGCACCAAAAGCGGGCTCATCATTACCCATACCGGTTTTATCCTTCAATTCGTGCCCGCGGATCTCGGTTACGTAATGATAGACGGCACCATCTACTGTCAGGGTAATCCGCAGGAGATCTTTGAGGGAATCCAAAAACACGGCTATGAGGAGTGCATATCATGTCTGAGAAGGATAGAAGAATAAGACCCAGGATAGAGGATTTTCGTCCGGCCAAAGAGGGTCGTATTCCCCGCTCTCTGGAGGAGCTTTCCCCGGAGGAATGGGCCCGGCTTAAAGAGGTAGGGATAGAACCCGAGGCCCCGCGCGAGGGAGAATTCTTCCAGGCCGACGCCCGGGTGGTCCACTGTCGAACCCTTCCCGAGGGTCTGGAACTCCTTCCCATAACCGAGGCCCTGCGGAAATACGATTGGATAGAGGAATACTGGTGGAAGACGGTGGATCGGGACAAAGACGAGTACACCCGGGCCACCGATGAGGATCTGGATGACGGGTATTTTATTCGGGTCCTTCCGGGGGTGCGGCTGGTCTATCCCGTGCAGACCTGTCTTTACATCCGGACGCCGGGGGTGGTCCAGAAGGTCCATAACCTCATCATCGTGGAGGAGGGAGCGGAACTCAATCTCATCACCGCCTGTACCACCCATCCCGGGGTGCGTTCGGGTTTCCATATCGGGGTATCCGAATTTTATGTGAAACGTAAGGGGAAGTTGACCTTTACCATGATCCACAACTGGGCCGATGAGACTTACGTTCGTCCGCGAACCGGGGTGAGGGTGGAGGAGGAAGGTACCTATATTTCCACCTATGTTACCCTGCACCCGGTGGCCAGTGTGCAATCCATGCCGGTCTGTCGTCTGGTGGGGGAGGGGGCACGAGCGGTTTTTGGCTCGGTGGTGGTGGCCCCCCGAAATTCCTATCTGGATCTGGGGGCGGTGGTGTCGCTCGAGGCCCCGAACAGCCGGGCGGAAATTATCTCCCGAAGCGTTAGCACCGGCGGGGAATCCATCGCCCGGGGGCACCTCATAGGACGGGCTCCTCAGATCAAGGCCCATCTCGAATGTCAGGGGCTCATGCTTTCCGACGAAGGGGCCATTAAGGCCATACCCCAGCTCGATGCCTATTACGCCCACGTGGACATGTCGCACGAGGCCGCGGTGGGAAAGATTGCTCAGGAGGAGATAGAGTACCTCATGGCCCGGGGTCTCTCCGAGGAAGAGGCCACCTCTCTTATCGTGCAGGGGTTTCTCTCGGTGCGGATCGAGGGGCTGCCCGCGGAACTCCAGAAGAGGATCGATCAGGCCGTGGCCCTGGCCCGACAGGGGCTTTAAGGAATGCGCTACAAACCCTGGCTGGCCTCCCTGGAACCCTATCCTCCCGGAAAATCCCTGGAGGAAGTGCGCAGGGAGCTGGGGCTGCAGGGGCCCATATATAAACTGGCCTCCAACGAAAATCCTCTGGGGCCCTCCCCTCTGGCCATCGAGGCCATGAAGGCCTATCTCTCCCAGGTGCATCGCTATCCCGAGGCCTCTAATCGAGAGCTGGCCGAAGCCCTGGCCCGGAAGTTCGATCTGAACCCGGAAAAGGTGGTGGTGGGCAACGGCTCCAACGAGGTGCTGGATCTCCTGATCAAGGCCCTGGTATCCCCCGGGGACGAGATCCTGATGAGTGAACCCTCCTTTCTCATGTACGAAAAACTGGGGGCCGCCGCCGGGGCCCGGATAAAAAGGGTCCCCCTGCGGGATTATCGCCATCATCTGGAAGGCTTCCTTGCGGCCTGTACCCCCCGTACCCGGATCATCTTTCTGGATCACCCCCACAATCCCACGGGTTCGGTGCTGGGCCGGGAGGAGATGGAGGCCTTCCTTAAGGCCCTGCCCGAAGAGGTGCTGGTGGTGATAGATGAGGCCTACGGGG
>NZ_WFVX01000178.1:0-12725 GCF_015491435.1 Thermosulfurimonas sp. | reverse complement strand
CGCAAAAAGGTTCTGGTGCACGGTCTTCCGGGAACCGGGAAGACCACCCTTATCGAGCGGATCGTGCAGAAGCTTCCCGGGGTCAAGAGGGGGTTTGTCACCCGGGAGGTGCGGGAGGGAGGGCGGCGGATAGGTTTCAAAATCTATACCCTGGACGGACGGGAGGCCTGGCTGGCCAAAAAGGGCCGGGGCTGGCCCCAGCTGGGTAAGTACCGGGTCTTCCTGGAGACCTTCGAGAAACTGGCCCTTTCCTCTCTTGAGCCGGATCCCTCGGCCCCGGGGCCGGTGATCTTCGTGGTGGATGAGATCGGCAAGATGGAGGTCTTTTCCGAGGCCTTCCGTCAACGTATCCGGGAGCTTCTGGCCGGGCCGGAACTTCTGCTGGCCTCGGTGGGTTACGGGAAGGTCCCCTTCCTGGAGGAGGTTCTCAGGCTGGAAGGGCCCATCTTCTGCGAGGTTACTCCGGACAACCGGGATTTTCTGGTCTCCAGGATCCTGGTGGAATTCAACCGCCCGGGGCGTCTTATCGTCTTTGAGGGGCTGGACGGCTCCGGGAAGAGCACCCTGTTACGGGAGGTGGGGCAGAGGTTGAAGGAGGCCGGCCGGCCGGTGCTCCTTACCCGGGAACCCACGGAGGGGGAATGGGGGAAGAAGATCCGCGAGCACCTGGTCCGCAGGACTCCCCTTTCTCCTCAGGCCTTTGCGGAGCTGTTTCTGAGGGATCGCAGGGAACACGCCGAACGGGTGATCATTCCGGCCCTTCTTCAGGGCAGAATGGTCCTCTGCGATCGCTACTATCCCTCCACCCTGGCCTATCAGGGGAGCCAGGGGCTGGATCCGGAGGAACTCCGCCGGAAGAACGAGACCGTGGCTCCGGTGCCGGACCTGGTGATATACCTGGATCTTCCGGTGGAAAAGGCCCTCGATCGGGTGAAGGGCCGGGCCGAAAAACGGGAGCTTTACGAGACCGAGGCCATGCTTCGGGCGGTGAGGGAGACCTATCTCCGGATCCTGCCCGGTTTTCGACACCTGACCCTATCCTCCGAAAGCCCTCTCCCGGAACTGGTCCGGGAGGTCCTGGCCCATCTCGGCGAAGAAGCCCCGCTTAACCCCGCCGGGAATTAAATAGCCGGGTTTAGGTCCACTTTTCTGCCGATGGATCCCATTTTCATTCTATACCTCTTCATCTCAGCTTGACAAAGTTTCTTATTCTTAAATATAGTGTTAAAGAGAGAAGAAAATCTTCGGAGGGGGGTAAGGATGAGAAAGGTAAGAAGAGGGAAGAGGAGAGGGTTTTTCTGGGTTTTGGTTTTGGTGGCAGGGTGTTTGGGGCTTGCGGGAGGGGTGTGGGCCTCGCCCATACCCTATTACTGGGACGATAGCTCTCCCTGGCATTACGCCCACTTTCATGCATACGCACACGTAGATGGTTACAGTAATGGAGAAGCCAAGCATGTTTTCGGGCCTTCCGGAATTTCCCAAACCGATGATGCGGATACGGCGGTAGATGCTTACCAGGACAATCCCCCGGCCGAGGCCCAGGTCTCGGGTTCCTATACCCATGCTCTGTCCCCGGGGGTAACGCAGAGATGGACGGCCTCGTCTCAGTCGAGGAGTTTTCTTGATGAGGGCGGGGTGAGCGGTCTTTCCGCCTCGGGATCAGCCTCAACCAACATCTATGTAAGCGCTAACGACTGGGCCTCTTTTTATGCTAATCCTTCGCAGTCTGGGTATTTTTATCTGGATAAGCCCCTTACCCTGCGGGTGGTCGAGTTTGCGAACTATAGGGGTTTCGATTACGGCCCGAATTACAATTATGCCAACCGTGCTAGTATTACCTGGAATTTTTATCTGTACCAGTACGAGGATTCCGACAACAACGGGGAGCCGGACAGTTATGTAAGGCAGATCGCCCACGTCTGGAACCAGATTAATCCTCAGGGGATAAGCGGTGATGGGGAGTATTCCTACGCCTATGAGTATTTCCTTGAGCCGGGGTGGTATTCTCTTTCTGCGAGTCTCTCTATCTCCGGGACGGTCTATCAGGGGGATTCCTTAAGCGTGAACGCCGGGATGCACCTCGGTGCGGTGCCTCTTCCGCCGGCGGGGGTCCTTTTCCTTCCCGGTCTCCTCGGTCTGGCGGGGCTTAAGCGTTATCTCCGAACCTAGGGAGCCGGCCTTGCAAAGGAGCGGTCCGGGGGGCCTTAAGGCCCCCCTTTTTTATCCCCGGGGCAGGATGGCGGGGCTCATCTTTCTGGCCGGGCTTATTCTGTGGGCCTATTTCCCCCTTCTTTCCCGGTTCTTTAAGGTCTGGCGCCTGGGGGACAACAGTTACTGCTACCTCGTTCCCCTTATCTTCGCCTATCTCTGCTGGGAAAAGCGTTCGGAGTTCCGGTTCCGGGAGATGGGCTTTCATCCCCTGGGGCTTCCGGCCCTCATCTTCTCCTTTCTTCTGGCCTATGCCGGCCTCTTTTCCGCGGTGGATTTCCTGCTCTATCTCGGTTTCTGGGCCGCCATC
This sequence comes from Thermosulfurimonas sp., assembly GCF_015491435.1. NCBI lineage: Bacteria > Pseudomonadati > Thermodesulfobacteriota > Thermodesulfobacteria > Thermodesulfobacteriales > Thermodesulfobacteriaceae > Thermosulfurimonas > Thermosulfurimonas sp. The sequence continues at coordinate 10,207 of NZ_WFVX01000178.1, read as the reverse complement.
CTTTCCCTGGCCCTCCTTCTTTACGGAAAAAGGGTCCGGGCGCTTCGGTTCCCCTTCCTGATCCTGCTTTTCATGGCCCCGCTCCCTCCCTTCGTGCGCAGGGTCCTGACCTTTAAGCTTCAGCTCTTAACCTCCCGGCTGTCGGCCCTGCTGCTGAATGCGGTGGGGCTGGAGGTCCTGCGGGAGGGGAACCTCCTTCACGTGGGAGGAGCGTGTCTGCAGATCGCCGAGGCCTGTAGCGGGCTGCGGTATTTCATGCCCCTCATCCTCCTCGCCCTTCTGGTTTCCTATTACGGGTTGCGTTCCCTGTGGGCCCGGCTGATCATGGTGTTCCTGGTGGCCCCGGTGGCGGTCCTTTCCAACGCCCTGCGGGTCTTTCTCACCGGGGTCCTGGTGGCGCGGGGGCATTCCGCGGTGCTGGAGGAGCCCTACCATTCCCTCCTGGGATGGCTGGTCTTCGTGCTGGCCCTGGGGCTCTTTCTCCTCTCCCTACTTATCCTGCGCTTTCTGGAAAATCGGCTCTCGCCCTCCGCGGAGGCCTCCCCTTCCCCCGGGGAGGACCGGGTTTCCGCCGGCCGGGTCTCCCTCTGGCCGGCGGTGATCTTCGGGGCCCTTCTCCTTGCGGGAGGCTGGGGCTTTCGTATGGTCCCCGAACTTTCCACCCGGCTCACCTCGCGGCCGCTGCTTTATTTTCCCCTGGAGATAGGGGGGTGGCACGGGGAACCGCGGCGGCTTTCCCCCCGGATCCTTAAATCCCTCTGGGCCGACGATTACTTTTACGGTCTTTATCGCCGGAAGGATTTTCCCGGCGTCATCTTTCTCCTCATTCCCTATTATTCCTATCAGACCACCTGGCACACCATCCACACCCCTCAGAGCTGTCTTCTGGGAGGGGGGTGGGATATCGTACGGACCGGAATCTGGGAACTTGACCTTTCCGGGAAAAGGGCTATTCAAGTAAAATACCTCTGGCTGAGGAAAGGGGGGCAGCGCCTCCTGGCTACTTATTTCTTTATGGAGAGGGGGAGGGTCCTGGTAAATCCCTGGAAGCACAAGTTTTATCTGTTGCGTGATGCGGTCCTTCGCCGAAGGACCGATGGGGCGCTGGTGAGGGTGGAGATGCTCTGTCCTCCGGGGCTTAACCGGCAAGAGGCCGAGCGGGCCCTGCGGGAGTTTCTGCGGGCCCTGTGGCCGCATCTCCAGAGATTCATCCCGGGGTAGGAGCCGTGTTTCAGCAGCAGGTTCGTTTGATCTATAACCTGTTGATGCTCCTTGACGCCCTGAGTATCGCTATCGCCGGATACCTGGCCTTTCTCCTGCGCCGTTCCCTTTACGGCGGGCGCTGGCACATGCCCGGGGAGCTCCTTCTTTATTCCATCCTCCTGGTGGTCCTGGTGAATAACTACGTCATGGGGCGGATCGGGCTTTACAACGAGGGTCTTCCCTCGCGGGTGCTTCCCCATCTCTGGGCGGTGTTCAAGGCCCTGGTCCTGGATTTTGTGGTGCTGGGGGCCTTCATCTTCGCCTTTAAAAAGACCGGCTATTCCCGGCTCTTCTTCTTCACCTTTCTGGCCCTGAGTTTCGTGCTGGTGAGTCTGAACCGGGTGCTGGTGATCGGATACTGCCGGCACTTTGCCGGAAAGAGGTTCCATGCCCGCCAGCTCCTCCTGGTGGGGGACCGGGAGCGGGGGCAAATCGTGGCCGAGGCCCTGGGCCGGCAGTTGAGCTGGGGGCACAAACTCCTGGGTCGGCTTGTGGTGGAGGAAAAGGACGCCGGGTCCTCCGAGGTGCTGGGAACCCTGGAGGATCTTCCCCGGATCCTGCGACGCTTTCCGGTGGATGAGGTGGTCTTTGCGGTAAGGGGCCAGAAATCCATTAACCTTCCCCATTATGTGGATCTCTGCCGGAGGATGGGGGTGGATGTGCGTATCCTTCCGGCCTTCTGGTCCCCGGAGGGGGCCCGGTTGCACGCGGAGATGGTACAGGAAATCCCCTTTCTGGTCCTGCGCACCACGCCGTTTAACGCCACCGGGCTTCTCTATAAGCGCCTTCTGGATATAGCCGGAGGGCTGGTGGGAACCGCCCTCTTCCTCCTCATGTATCCCTTTGTGGCCCTGGCCATCAAGCTCGATTCTCCGGGGCCGGTGCTTTTCAAACAGAAACGGGTGGGGCAGCACGGACGGGTCTTTACCCTTTATAAATTCCGTACCATGTACGTGGATGCCGAGGAAAGGAAGAAGGAATTGATGCAGAAGAACATCATGAAGGGGCCCATGTTCAAGCTAGAAGACGATCCCCGCATCACCCGGGTGGGCCGGTTCCTGCGTCGCACCTCCCTGGACGAGTTTCCGCAGTTCTGGAACGTGCTCAAGGGAGAGATGAGTCTGGTGGGGACCCGACCTCCCACCCCGGAGGAGGTGGAGAAATACGACCTCTGGCACTGGCGGCGCATCGCCATCAAGCCGGGCATTACCGGGCTCTGGCAGATCTCGGGCCGGAACAAGATCACCGATTTCGATAAGGTGGTGGAGCTCGACTGCAAGTACATCGAGAACTGGCGTTTCCTGGACGACATAAAGATCATCCTCAAGACCATCGTGGTGGTCCTTTCACGGAAGGGGGCCTTATGAGGGCGGCGAGGAGATGGGGTTGTCTGTTTCTCCTGGTGGTTATCCTGGCCGCCTGCGGGGGGAATCCGGCCCAGAAGAAGAAACGCTATCTCCGGCGGGGGGAGGAGGCCCTGAAACAGGGGGATTACCGTCAGGCCGAGGTCAACTTTCGAAGGGCCTTACAGATAGATCCGCGTCTGGCCCCGGCCTATTATGGGCTGGGGGTGGTCTATTTTAAGGAGGGGCGGATTCCCCGGGCCTACGGGGCTCTGGTAAGGGCGGTGGAGATCTCCCCGGACCTCCTTCCGGCCCGCATCCTCCTGGGCCGGATCTTTCTCCTGGTGCGCAAACCCGATAAGGCCCTGGCGGAGGCGGAGTATGTCCTTTCCAAAGATCCCGGTCGATCCGAAGCGAAGCTGCTCAAGGCCGCGGCCCTTCTGGGCCTGCGAAAATACGGGCAGGCCCGCCCCCTGGTTGAGGCCCTTTGCGGGGAGCGGGAGGTTTCGGCCTGTCTGATGCTTGCGGACCTGGATCTTCGGACCGGCCGGAAATCCGAGGCCCAAGGGGTGCTGCGCCGGGTCCTCGAATTCCACCCCGGCCAACCCCAGGCCACCCTCCTTCTGGCCCGCATCCTGGAGGGCGAGGGGAAATATGCCCAGGCCGAAGCGCTCTACCGATCGCTTTATGAGGCCCATCCCGACGATTTTCGCTATCTGGAGGGGCTGGTGCGTTTTTACCAGAGAAGGAGGGATCTTCCCCGGGCCATCCGGGTCCTCCGGGATGCTCTGACCCGGGGCGTGGGAGGCGAGAGGGCCTATCTGCTCCTGGCTCGGGTCTATGCCCTGGCCGGCGAGGAGGAGCAGGTAAAGAAGACCCTGGAGGAGGGATGGCGCCGGTTTCCCCGAAGTTTCCCTCTGCTCGAGCAGCTGGTTCTCTATTCCTTCGGGCAGGGGAGTCGGGAGGAGGCCTATCGTCTGATCGAGGCCTATATCTCCCGGGTGGACAAGGATGCCCTCAAGATCCGGGCCAGGCTCCTTAAGGCCACCCTCCTCTGGAGGGAGGGACGTCTCCGGGAGGCCCTGAAGGAGGTGGACGGCGTCCTTGAGGACAGTCCGCATCTGGTCTCGGCCCATCTCCTCAAGGGGGACATCCTCTTCCGGCGCGGGGATTATACCGGAGCCATCGGCGAATACCGGGCGGCCCTGGGGGAGGAGCCGCAGAACCCGGGGATCATGCTCCGTCTGGCCCGGGCCCATCTCCTTAACCGCGAGCCGGACCTGGCCGAGGACATGTATCGGCGGGTGCTGGAGGTGTCCCCCGAAAACCGGGAGGCTTATCTGGGTCTGGCCGAGGTCTATGTGCGGGAGGGGCATCCGGAGAAGGCCCGGACCCTGCTCGAGGGGAGGTGGAAGAAGGATCCCGGCGATCTGATTGTGGTGGAGAAGCTGGTGGATCTCTATCTGCAGGAAAAGGACCGGGCCGCGGCCCGGCGGCTGCTGGAGAGGACCCTGGCCCTTAACCCCCGGCATCCCCTGGTGCTTACGGTTCTCGCCCGCATCGTCCGGAAAGCCGGGTTGACCCGGGAGATGATCGCCTATTGCCGGGAACTCAGCCTCCGTGACCCCCGCCCCTTTTATCTGCTCCTGCTGGCCCAGCTCTACGGGGAGACCGGGGACTACGCCCGGGCCATAGCCCTTTACCGGCGCGTTTTAAAGAAGAATCCCCGGAATCTGGTGGCGGCCAACAATCTGGCCTTCTACCTGGCCCAGTATCAACCCACCCCCCGGAATCTGGCCGAGGCGGAGCGACTTCTTCTCCCCTGGGTCCGGAAATATCCCCGGCGGACGGAACTGGTTGATACCCTGGCCTGGATCAAGTATCGTAAAGGGGATTACGCCGGGGCCAGGGCCCTGCTCGAGAAATTGGGAGATAAGGTCAAGGATTATCCGGTGGTTTCCTATCATCTGGGGGCGGTGTATTATCAGCTGGGAGAAAGGTCCAGGGCGCGGGTTTATCTTCGGCTGGCCCTGGAGAGGGGGCGGGAGTTTGCCGGCCGCGAGGAGGCCCGGAGACTCCTGGCGGAACTGGAGAAAAACCCTTGAGGGAGGGAGCAGGGATGCGGGCACGGGTGGTCTTGTTGTGCGGGTTGATTTTCTGGCTGGGGCTGGTCTCCCGGGTGCGGGCGCAGGAGGTGCCCTTCTATCGTCTCGGTCCGGGAGACGTGCTGGAGATCACGGTGTGGCAGGATGAGCGCCTGAACCGGAAGGTGGTGATCCCCCCGGACGGGGTCATCTCCTATCCCTTCGCCGGGGACATAAAGGTAAGCGGGCTTACCGTGGCCGATCTCAGAAGGGTACTTCAAAAACGTCTGAGCGAATACATTCAGAATCCCACGGTTACGGTGATGCTGGTGCAGGTCAACAGCCTCAAGGCCTATGTCATCGGAAAGGTGAACCACCCCGGAGTATATCCCATCGAGCTCAATACCGATGTGATGCAGATTCTGGCCATGGCCGGAGGCCTTACCCCTTTCGCCTCCTCCAAGAAGATCCTCATCCTCCGCCGCCAGGGGGATCGGATCATCAAGATCCCCTTTAACTACGACCAGGTGATCCACGGCCAGCACCTGGAGCAGAACATCATCCTTAAACGGGGGGATGTGGTCGTTGTTCCCTAGGGGGGCCATCGTCTGTCTGGTGGTGGGGTTCTGGGCCATGAGCGCTCTTTCCCCCCTGTGGGGAGCGGATTTTTATTTTTCCTCCCGGCTTAAGTTTCAGGGGTATTATGACGACAATGTGGCCTTTACCTACTATCCCGAGGAGGATTTCTATCTGGTGGCCTCTCCCTCCTTTTTTTCCACCTATAAGACCGAACGCTTCGGGCTTACCTCCCGGGTAGGGATGGAGGCCTACCAGTATATGGACCATACGGAACTCAACACCGTAAACTACAGCTGCGATGTGAACTCCGGATACAAATGGGGGAGGAGGCTGGATTTCACCCTGCACGGTTCAGCGATAAAGGACACCACCCTGGAGTCGGAGCTCAGGGAGACCGGCATCGTGCGGTTTCGGCAGGATCGTCACCGTTACGTGATCTCTCCGGGGCTGACCTATGCCCTCAATGAATTGACCCGTCTCAGCCTGAATTTTTCCGCCTCCCGTACCGAGTACGAATGGAAGTACAATGTGGATTACGACGAATACACCGTCTCCGGCACCCTGGAGAGGAATCTGAGAAATCAGCGGGACACCTTTCTCTCCCAGGTCTATTACACCAAGATAGATTCGGAGAACAGTCTGGTGCACAATTACGGGTTTCTCCTGGGATGGCAGAGGCTTCTCTCCCCCACCTCTACGCTCAGGTTTTTGGCCGGGATGCGTTATACCCGCACGGAATATTATCTCACCTATCTGCGTCTGGTCTTCGTGCCCTACTGGCCTTTTATCGCCGTGGTCCCGGTGCGCCGCAAGGAGACCGAGCACAACTGGGGTTCCCTCCTCGATCTTTCCTGGGAGAGGACGGCGGAGCGTTCCCGTTATCGGCTGGGGGTAAACAAGACCCTGGTTTACAGTTCCTTCGGACAATCGGTGGACCGCTGGCGGGTTTCCGCCTCCTGGGTTTATCATCTAACCCCGCGCTGGGACCTCTCCCTTTACCTTTTTTACGCCCGGACCTCCTCCAGCGGCGGGGTCTATAAGGAAAAAAATACCTACTATTCCCTTAGTCCCAGCCTGAGGTATCTTCTTACCGAGCGCTGGTCCCTGGAGCTGGGTTACAAGTACGCCGATTTCCGCAATCGGGTGACCGACCGGGAGTACGATCGGCAGCAGGTCTGGGTGAGGTTGATCCTTAGATTCGGAAGACCTCCGACCTTCTAATAAAAGATTCGGGGAGGAACCATGGAACAGCAGGACCTTCGTTATCTGGTGCGCATCTTTCGCCGCCGCAAAAAGGCCTTTTTCATTCCCTTCTTTACGGTGTTCATCACCATAGCCCTGATCGCCTTTATTCTGCCTCCGATCTATAAGGCCACCACCACCATTCTCATCGAGGAGCAGGAGATTCCTCCGGATTACGTGAAGAGCACGGTGACCGGTTATGTGGAGGAGCGTTTGCAGACCATCACCCAGGAGATCATGAGTCGGTCCAATCTGGCCAGACTCATCGAGAAGTTCGATCTCTACCCGGAGATGCGCGACAAGTACACCCTGGACGAGATCATCGACCGGATGCGCGGGGATATCAAACTCGAACCCATAAATGCGGAGGTCTCGAACACCCGGGGAGGGCGTCCGGTTTCGGCCACCATTGCCTTTACCCTTTCCTATGAGGGGCGCGATCCGGTCAAGGTACAGAAGGTGACCAATGCTCTGGCCTCGCTCTATCTGGAATACAATCTCAAGAGCCGCGAGGAGCAGGCCTCGGGCACGGTGACCTTTCTGGAAAAACAGCTGGAGCAGGTGCGTAAACACCTGAAGGAGCTGGAGGCCCGGATCAGCCGCTTCAAGAAGGAACACCTGGGGGAACTTCCGGAGATGACCACGATCAATCTCCAGACCATCGACCGGCTCGAACGACGGCTTGAGGATCTGGAGGCCCAGATCCGCTCCCTCAAGGAACAGAAGGTCTATTTGCAGGGGCAGCTGGCGCTGGTGGAACCCATGGCCCCCATCAAGACCGAGGAGGGAAAGGCGGTGATGACCCCGCTGGAAAGACTCAAGTATCTCCGGCTCAAGCTGGTCAGTCTGCGGGCCACCCTTTCCCCCAATCATCCGGACATCAAGAAACTGGAGAGGGAGATCAAGGCCCTGGAGGCCCAGGTGGGCACCACGGACTATACCCTGGAGAAGATCAAGCAGCTCAACGATCTTCAGGCCCAGCTGGCAGAGTTGCGGCAGCGCCTGGGGCCCAAACATCCGGATGTAATCAGCCTGGAGAAGAAGATCAGGCTGCTCTCGCAGGAGCTGGCCGATTCCAACAATACGCAGACCAAGGCGGCGCAGGTGGCGCTCAATCGTCCGGACAATCCGGCCTATATCAACCTTATGACCCAGATCGCCTCCATCGAGGTCCAGATAAAGAGCCTGGAGGAGGAAAAGAAACAGATCGAAAAGAAGATCGAGGAATATCAGCGTCGCCTGGAGAACACTCCTCTGGTGGAGAAGGACTACAATCTTCTCCTCACCGATTATCAAAACACCCGCCGAAAATACGACGAGCTGATGGACAAGCTCATGGAGGCCCGGATTGCGCAGAAGCTCGAGGAGTCCCGTAAGGGGGAACGTTTCACCATCATCGATCCGGCTCAGCTGCCGGAGAAACCCTACAAACCCAAACGTATGGCCATTGTGCTCATAGGGTTCGTGCTGGCCCTGGGGGCCGGGGTGGGGACGGTATCCATCATGGAATACCTGGATCGTTCCCTGAAGACCCCGGAGGAGGTCCAGAAATTGACCCCGGTTCCCCTGCTGGCCACCCTGCCCTATGTGGAGGGGGAGGAGGAGCGAAGGGCCCGAAGACGCAGGAACCTCCTGATCCTGGTGGCCTTTCTGCTCCTGCTGGTGCTGGGAGTGGTGCTGTTTCATTTTCTGGTGATGCCACTGGATATATTCTGGCTCAAGGTGGAGAAGAAGATCGGTCTTTTATTACTCTGAGCGGGGGTGGATGATGAGCAGGATCAAAAAGGCCCTGGAGAAGGCCGAGGAGGCCCGGAGGGAGATCGTGGAGCTCACCCGCCGGGGCGGGGGAGCGAGGAAGGAGGTCCGTCCCGAATACGTGCAGACCCGGGTGGTGCCGGTGGACCCCGAGGTGCTCAGGAGGAACAAGGTCTTCGGGTTCTTCGAGGAGGACGCTCTCACCGAACAGCTCAAGATCCTTCATACCCGGGTGCTGGATCGGATGGAAAAACTGGGGGGGAACGCCCTCCTGATAACCAGTGCGCTTCCCGGGGAGGGGAAGACCCTTACGGCCATCAACCTGGGGCTCAGCATGGCCCGGGAATTCGACCGCACGGTCCTTCTGGTGGACGCCAACCTCAAGAACCCCTCGGTGCACACCTATCTGGGGCTTCCCGCGGAAAAGGGGCTGGCCCATGTCCTCCTCCGGGAGGCCGAGATCCCGGAGGTCCTCATCAATCCGAACCTTCCCCGCTTCGTGGTCATGCCGGCGGGAAGGTCCCTCACCGGTTCGGCCGAGGTGCTGGGTTCTCCCTATGCGGAAAGTATCTTTGAGGAGATAAAGACCCGCTATCCGGAAAGGCTCATCATCTTCGATGCTCCCTCGTTACAGACCGCGGATCCCCTGGTGCTGGCGGATTATGTGGACGGGGTCCTTCTGGTGGTGGAGGCGGAAAGGACCACCGAGGAGCAGTTCCGCTCCGCCCTGGAGATGCTTCAGGAGAAGCCCCTGGTGGGGGTGGTGATGAACAAGTTCCGGTTTTAACGGATTATGTACGAACGTTTTTACGGCCTGCGCGAAAAACCCTTCACCCTCTCCCCGGACCCCTCCTATCTTTTCATGAGTCCGAAGCACGAAAACGTTTACACCCACCTGCGCTATGCCGTGGTCGAGAACAAGGGATTTGTGGTGATCACCGGAGAGATAGGCTCAGGAAAGACCACCCTCATCAACTATCTTCTGGCCCGGATCCGGGGGGCGGTGAGGGTGGCCTATGTATATAACACCACGGTTTCCCCTTCGCAGTTTCTGAAGCTGGTGGCCCGGGAGCTGGAGATCCCGGTGGAGACGCAGGACAAGGTGGGGATCTTTGAGGCCTTAAACCAGTTTCTTCTCCGGGAATATGCCGCCGGGCGCAGGGTGATCCTGATCGTGGACGAGGCCCAGAATCTCTCCCTCTCCACCCTGGAGGAGATCCGTCTGATCTCCAATCTGGAGACCCAGAAGGAACCTCTGTGGCAGATTATCCTGGTGGGGCAGCCGGAATTGCGGCGCAAGCTCGAACACCCCTCCCTCAAGCAGCTGGTCCAGCGGGTTACGGTTTACTGTCATCTGGAACCCCTGGACCTGGAGGAGACCAAGGCCTACGTGCGGCATCGCCTGCGGGTGGCCGGGGCGAAACGGGAGGATCTTTTCACCGAGGAGGCCCTGGAGGCGGTCTATCGGTATTCCCGGGGGATTCCCCGGCTCATAAACCTCATCTGCGATACGGCCCTGGTCTATGGGTTTGCCGACGGGATCCCTCGCATCGGGGCCGATCTCATCGAGACCGTGGTGGAGGATAGGCGGCAAAGCGGACTTTTCTTCGAACCCGCCGAGACCGCGGGGGAGATCTCTTCCCCGGAGGCCGGGGATCTGGTTTCCCGGGTGAGGGATCTCGAACAGCGGGTGAGGGTGCTTGAGGCCCTGGTGGGTGAACTCTCCGAACGCCTGGAGTTCTGTCGCTCTCTGGAGAAGGAATGGCGAGAAATCCTGAAAAATCTTCTGTCATTCGTCAACATTAAATCTTCTGTTACCGCAGAGCGAAAATGTCACCCTAACTGCAAGGGGAAAATGTCACCCCCTTCCTGAGTCCGCTTTTTAAGCCTGAGTCTGGTCTTTCGGCAAGCCTTCTTTTGCCTCCTGACCTCCTCATAAGG